>JAEHDA010000149.1 GCA_016880655.1 Rhodocyclaceae bacterium | reverse complement strand
GTCCAGGTATTGCTGGCTGGATTGAATTCCTCGTTGGTGGACAGGCTGAGCAGACCAGTCCAGCCACCCAACGCATAGATCTTGCCGTTGGCAGCCTGGGCGGCAAACCACATCCGCGCCGTCGTCATGTTGGTCTTGGCCGTCCAGGCGTTGGTCGAGGGGTCGTACTCCTCGTTGGTCCTGACCGCGCTGCTCCCCGTCTTGACTCCGCCGAGCGCATAGAGCTTGTTGTTGACCACGGCGGCCGACAGATTCTTGCGGGCAGCCGGCATGTTCGCCTTGCTGGTCCAGCTGTTGGTGGCGGGATCGTAGACCTGGTTGGCGTTGAGCGACTGGCCCGAGCTGTTGGCGCCACCGACGACATAGATCTTGCCGTTGATGACGGCAACGCCGGCATCGGAACGGGCGGTCGGCATCGGCGCCTTGGTGGCCCAGGTGTTGGTGGCGGGGTCGTATTCCTCGACCGTCGCGAGCGCCGTGCCGCCGGCGTTATAGCCGCCGATGGCGTAGAGCTTGCCGCCGACGGCCGCGACCATGTGGCTGGTCCGGGTGGTCGGCATCGGCGCCATGGTGGCCCAGGCCGGCGCGGTATTCGGCGGATGGATATAGGCCCAGTTGGTGCAGTCGGTGCGATAGTTCCATGTGGCGCCGGCAGCCGGCAGCAGCGGACAGAGCTTGCTGGTGTTGTTGCCGGTGCCCTCGACCCAGGGTTCGTTGATCGCGTTGGCCCAGATCGACTTGGTATTGGTCGTCGCATTGGCGACGCTGCCGACGTATAGGCGCAGGATGGCGCTCTGAATCTTCGACCCTGCCGGAATGGCGCTGGTGTTGAAGGACATCAGGATGCGGTTGTCGCGCGTCGCCGAGCGGGAAACAAGCAGGTTGGCTGCGGCGCCGTTGTTGGCCTGCACGGCGCTGCTGTCGTCGAAGCTGTCTGCGGTCGGGCTCAGCGTCAGGCTATCCGTGGTCGGGTCCGCGGGGCCGGTGGCGCCGCAGGGCACCAGATAGTTGAAGACAACCTTCGGCCGCTTGGTGGCGTCGGCGTTGTCGCTGCTGTAGTACTGGATGACGCCGAGGTCGCCGGTCGACTTCATCATGACGCCGTGGTTGGGCACCTGCCCGCTCAGCCAGGCCGTAGCAATGTCGGTGGCGTCCAGGTTCGTCCATGTGCCCGTTGCGCCGATTGTGGAAGCCAGTTTGGCCGGGTGGAAGTTGCCGCCTGGCGTCCAGGCGGTGCTGCCGTTGCTGGTGTTCCAGGTGGCGCCGTCGAGGGGACTCGCGGCACCCGTGCCTTCCACCCATGGGCTGGTCAGTCGAACGAGGTCGACGCCGTTCAGCAACCCGCCGGTGCCATACAGCGAGAGCGTTGCCGATACCGGCCGGCTGCCGGCCGGAAAAGCAGAAAGGTCGAACTTGGCCAGTACGCTCTGCTGGTCTTTCTTGAGCGGCATGTTGGTAGCGTTGCCATAGTTCATGGCCGCGTTGGCGCTGTCGATGTACGTATCCATGCCGGCGGTGGCATCCGGTTGCAGGGTGTAGGTCTTGGCCGGGCTCTGGTAAACATAGACGCCGTTGCGAGTGAGCGTGACCGAGGTGCCGTTGTAGCTGCCGGTGGCAACCAGATTGACGATATTGCCGGCGGCGGCAGCGGCATAGGCGGTATAGCTGGCGCCGGCGAAATTGCTGTCGGTGACCGGCGTACCGACCACTGGAAAGCCACCACCGCAGCCAAGCTTCTGGATGCGGGCATTGACCGCTTGTAGCCCCGCTTCGGCGGCATAGCGGGCGCGGTCGGCGTCGCTCTGGCTGACAACCATGTCGGCGTTCATGGCGTTGTCGCGGTTGAGCAGGAAGGCGATGGCCGCGATCAGGCTCATGGCCAATACCACCGGCAATAGGGTGAAGCCGGCGTGGCGGCGAGTCATTGCGTGCCTCCGCCGAGACGGACTGTCGCCGACAAGGCGGTGGTGGTGCTGCCATCGGTGAGCGTCAGGCTGACGGTCCCGCCGTAGCGGTCGACCGCGCCGGCGCCCGCGGGTACTTGGGCAGCAAAGGCAGTGACGTTGCGGGCAACGACCGATGTACCGGTGCAGCTCACATCACTTACTATTGTTTCAATAAGTTGTGCGCTACTGTTAAGGCAATACATCAAGCAGGCGCCGCCTGTGCAACCGCTAGGCGCGAACCAGTTGCCGGTGGTATTGGCTGGCGGCGCGGCCAGCTCCTTGGGCGGGACGGTACGCGCCCGGCCAACGATCCGTTCGAGGGCGAACCGCCCCTGATAGGCCAGCTCGTTGGCGCTCCGGCCAGCGGTTTGGGCGTCGGTACCGAGCTTGACCAACGAATTGAGCGCCAGCAACAAAACGGCGCCGGCGGCGACGGCGAATACCAGTTCCACCAAAGTCAGTCCCCGCGGTACGCCGCGCCAACGCCGATTCACCACCATCTGCCCACCAGGGTGTTGAGACCGTTGGTGCTGCCGTCGGCCTGGTAGTAGACATTGACGTACAGCAGGCCGGTGTCGTCGCTGCTGAGCGCCTTGGTATCGATATCGTAGCGGTAGAAGACCACGACGCGCCGGGCGGCGGCTCCGGAGGCATCCGAGAAGGTCGAGCTGACCGACGTCGTGGTATTGCCGCCAGGCTTGTAGGTCTCGGCATAGACCTGCTTGAACGGCTTGCTCAACACTTGCTCCATCTTGTTGCGCAGATCGAGCTGCCGAGGCGCTTGCGCGCCCGAATAGCCGGCGATGCCGGAGGTCAGCGCCTGAAGCGCTGGAACCAGCAGAACAGCCAGCAGCACGACCGAAAGCAGGATTTCGGCGTAGGAAAAGCCGCGCTGCGCGCCGCCGGGTCGGAACAGGCCGGTCATGGCATCAAGGCAGGGTGACGAGCCCGGTCGTCTCGCTGATGGCGACGGTGGCGACCCTCCCGCCCAGGCTCAACTGAATGCCGCTGTTGGCTTGTAGCGGCCCTTCGGAAGCGCTGTCCCAGCCACGCATCTGGCTGAGACCCGGGCCGATCAGCAGCCTCGGCCGCGCGGTGCCGCCAGCCATGAAGCGGGGTGTCAGCGTAACGCCGGCCGAGAACGGGTTCGCCCCGACATCGAGGTCGAGCACGCGCTTGGTCAAGGGGTCGTTGACGGCGGCCGTGCCGGCCACGGGCGGAATGTCACCGCTGGCATTGGAGTAATACAGACTGAGATGTCCGGACGCAGTCTTGCCATCGACGAGAACGTAGCCGCCGGTACGGTTGGCTTCGCTGAGCGCGAAACGCAGAACATTGGCCGTCTCTTCCGCCGCGACGGCCAATCGCTGAGGCTCGGTGGAGGACAGCATGGGGACCACCGCGGCCGCGATGATCCCGACAACCACGACTACGACCAGGAGTTCGGCCAGGGTGAAACCGCGCTTGCGGAACGCAGGCATGACGATTCCCCCTGGCGTGTCACGACGGCTGACTTTGGTTCAGTGCGTCGAATAGGCTACGCTCTTGCTGTCGAGCGCATTGCTGTTCATGACGATCTGGCCGGTCAGGACGTCGTACGCCCAGCCGCCGGTGGCGGCGGCGGGTGCCAGCGGTATGCCGGCGGTGGCGACGGCGATGGCGGCGCTCTGGGTAATCGGATCGGCCGGAACGCCTTTGCGCAGGTATGGGCCGAGGGTGGTCGTCGGATCGGCGCCGCTACAAGTCGTGCCCGTGATGCTGCTGTACTTGGTCAGCTGGTCTATGATCGCCTGCTGCGTGTTGATGGCGCCAGTGCCGGCGGAACCGACGGTGCAGGTGGCCCCAGTGGCGGCGACCGCACCCGGGTACTTGCCGCTGTGCTGCGCTTTGTAGAGCTCGATGGCGGAACGCAAAGCGTTCAGGTTGCTGTCCAGCGCCGCCTCCTGGGCATCGCGCGTGGCGCTCGAGAATTGGGGAATGACGATGGCCGCAAGAATCGCCAGGATGATGACGACGATCAGCAGTTCGACGAGCGTGAAGCCCCGTTGGACCGCGCGCGCGGCTTTGTGGGCAGTTGAGGGCATGTTGTAGTCCTTTCTTGCTTGGGTTTTTGTCTTGTCTAAGGGTTATCGGCTGGGGCGGCGAAAAATTAACATGTTCTGGCGTTTTCCGGCTAGTGAATTGCGCGCGACAGCTTGAAGATCGGCAGGATCAGCGAGGCAACGATCAGACCGACGACAACGCCCATGATGACAAGCATGAGCGGCTCGATCGCCTTGGACAAAATGGTGATGCGCTTGCTTATTTCACGCTCGTAGAACTCGGAAATGCGTGTCATGACCATGCCGAGGCTGCCGGTCTGCTCGGCAGTGGCGATCATCTGTCGCGCCATCGGCGGAATGAATGGCGAGCTCTGGAAGGCGATGGCGATGCCCCTGCCCTCGTTGACCTGGGTGCGCACATCGTCGAGAAACCGGGCAAAGACCGAATTGCGAACGACATCCTGGCTGGCCTTGAGGGCGACGGTGATCGGCACGCCGTTGCTGAGCGACAGCCCGAGCACGCCGAGCGTCTGGTTGAGATAGATCTTGACATAGAGGTCGCTGACCAGCGGCAGGCTCAACTTCAGCCGGTCCAGGGTCTCCCGGCCGGCCTCGCTCTTCAGCCATGACGAACCGGCCCAGCCGCCGACGGCCATGGCGAGCAGAATCAGCGGCCAGTAGTGGCGGATGAAAGCGGAGAGCGCCATCAGGACAATGGTCGTGACCGGCAGCTGGTCGTGGATGGACGCGAACAGTTCCTCGAACTTGGGGAAGATGACGACCAGCACGAAGACGACGACGGCAATCGAGAATACGATCAGGAAAGCCGGATAGGACAACGCCGTGACGATGTTGCTGCGCAGCTGGCTGGCCCGCTCATCCATCTTCAGCAGCTGGTCGAGGACTTGGGGCAGGAAGCCGCCCTCCTCCGCCGCCGCGACCAGGCTGACGTAGGTGCTGGAAAACATCTCCGGATGCCATGCCAGCGCAACGGAAAAGCTCTTGCCTTCGCTGATGGTGTCGACCAGCGCGCCAATGATGCCCGCGACCTGCTGTTCCTCGGTCTGCTGCTGCATCGCCTTGAGCGCTTCCACCAGGCTGACGCCCGTTTGCAGCAGCAGCGACAGGCGCTCGGTGAACACCATGCGCTGGTTGATGGTGACCTTGGCCGGGCCGAGCCGGAGATCAAAATTGAGGCTGCGCCATGCCGGCGTGGCCGCAGTAGCCGTCTCGGCAGCAGTTTTGGGGCGGGTAAAGTCGATGGCCATGAACGCTTATTCCTCGTGAATCACGCGCGCGACTTCCTCGAGCGTGGTGCGGCCATCGAGCACGCGTTGCATGCCGTCGTCGAACAGGGTGGAATAGCCTTCAGCCTTGGTAAAGGCGAGCAACTCGTCCTTGGTTGGATTCTTCGCCATAAGCCGCTGCAGGGCGTCGCTGGACTGGATGATCTCGTGGATACCCAGGCGGCCCCGGTGGCCCGAGTCGTAACAGGCTGGGCAGCCGCGGCCACGCGTCAGGCGCGCCCCTTCAGGCCAATGGAATTTCTCGACCAGTTCCGGCGGCGGCAGATAGGTGGTCTTGCACGCCGGGCAGACGCCGCGCACCAGGCGCTGCGCCATGACCCCCGCCAGCGCCGAGGACAGCAGGTAGGGCTCGACGCCCATGTCCATCATGCGCGACAGCGCGCCGACGGCGTTGTTGGTATGCAGGGTGGACAACACCAGGTGGCCGGTCAGCGCGGCCTGGACGGCGATTTCGGCCGTCTCGCGGTCGCGGATTTCGCCGACCATGATGATGTCGGGATCCTGGCGCAGCACATGGCGAAGCATCTTGGCAAACGAGAGTCCGATCGTCTCGTTGACCTGGTTCTGGTTGATGACGTCGATCTGGTACTCGACCGGGTCCTCGATGGTGACGATGTTCTTCTCGACGCTCTTGAGGTAGTTGATCGCGGCGTAGAGCGTCGTCGTCTTGCCGCTGCCGGTTGGACCGGTGACCAGGAACAGGCCGTAGCTGCGGCCCAGCAGCTTCTTCATCAGGTCCAGGTTGGGCACGCTCATGCCGAGTTTTTCGACATCGAGGATCGACTGGTTCTTGTCGAGGACGCGCAGGACCACCTTTTCGCCGTAGATTCCCGGCAGGGAGCTGAAGCGCAGGTCGATGCTGCGGCCCTGGGTCATGACCTGCATGCGGCCGTCCTGCGGCAGCCGCCGCTCGGCGATGTCCAGGTTGGCCATGACCTTGAGGCGCGAGACGATGGCCGGATGAAGGTCGGGACGGACGGACAGCGCCTCGTAGAGCACGCCGTCGATGCGGAAACGGACGGAGGAGCGGGCACGGCCGCTTTCGATATGGATGTCGCTGGCGCCATCGCGCACCGCGCGCTGGATCAGCCCGTTCACCAGGTTGATGACCGGACTGCCGCCGGCCATTTCGTCGATGCGGGTGAAATCGGCCTGCTCCTGCTCGACCAGCTCGATGTCCGTAGCCATGTTGTCGACCAGCTCGGGCATGAACTCGTTGCCGCTGTAGGCATCGATCTGGTGCTTGAGGATGACCTGACGTTCGGCGAGGACGAGGCGCAATTTGCAGCCGGTGATGTCCTGCACTTCGTCGAGCGCCGGGATCGACTGCGGATCGGTCGTCGCCAGCGTCAGGGTGTCGTGCACCTTGAACAGGGGCAGCACTTCCAGCCGCCGCGCCTGTTCCCTCGGCAGCATCGCCGTCGCCGCGCCCTCGTATAGGCCGGTGCGCAACGCGATGACGGGAATGCCAAGCTGGCGGCTGAGCGCCGTGATCCGGTCGCGTTCCGAGATGGTGCCATTGTCGACCAGGATCGCGCCCATGCGCTTGTTGGTCTTGGCTTGCAACAGTGCCACCTCTTCCAGCTGCTTGGTCGTCACCACACCCATCCGTAGCAGGATTTCGCCCAGCTTCAGCGGCGACTGCGCGACGACGTGGCCGCCGAAGCTGTGCAGATCGCCGAAACCGCCATCGTTCAGCGCTGCCGGATCGCCAAGGCCGGTGGCGATGAGGATGTCCTTGACCAAGGCCGATGGATTGATGAACTTGAGGAAGCCGCCGTGGTGGGTGAAGCGGTTGCTGGAGTCGACCAGTATTTCGAGCGCGCGGCCGCCGAGCAGCGTGACCTGGTCGAGGTCGATGATCACGCGATATTGCTTCGCCGCGATGCAGCCGGAAATGGCGGATTCGACCGCCTCGCAGCCGGCATCAGCGGTCAGTGCTCCCTCCGGCGCCAGATGGACCATGGTGCCGACGACGCTGCGGCCGACTGCTGCGGACATGTTCAGGCCTTCTCCCGCCGAATCTTGAAGCGCTGTAGCCATTCCGGCTCGGGCGCGACAATGTCCCTGAAGATGGCGACGATGGCCGGATCGAGTTGCGTGCCAGTGACACGCTCGATTTCGGCCATCGCCGCCTCGTGGCTGCGGCCGGCCCGATAGGCGCGTGAGCTGGTGATGGAATCGTAAGTATCGGCGACCGCCATGATCCGGGCGTGCAGCGGGATGCGCTCACCCTTGAGACCATGGGGATAGCCGGTGCCATCGAACTTCTCCTGATGGTGGCGGGCGCCGGGTATCGCGTTCTTCAGTTGTCTGATGTGGCGCAGGATTTCATAACTGCGCTCGGGATGCACCATGATGAACGCGTATTCGTCCTTGGTCAGCTTGCTCGGTTTGCACAGTACCGCGTCGGGGATACCGATCTTGCCTACATCGTGCAGAAGCGAGCCCCAGTGCAGGTCATCCAGTTCCGCGGGCACAAGGCCCATGGTCCGGCCGATCTCCATCGACAGCAAATTGACCCGCTCGCTGTGGCCGCGGGTATAGGGATCCTTGGCTTCGACCGCTTCGATCAGGGCCGTCGCCATCTGATGGTTGAATTCGCCCATACTGTCGAGCAGCAGATAGGTGTTGCTGAGGCTCGACAACTGGTTGGCCATGACTTCGGCCAGTTTTCGGTCGCTGTTGGTGAAATCCGGCTTGTGCTTGTGGTTGAGGAGTACGACCAGAGAGTCGACCCGCTGATCCGAACGCACGGGACAGGCAATCACCTTGTAGGGCATGTCGGTGAAGATGTAAGTGCGCCGAGGGTCATCGTCGGCGTTGAGTACGATGGTTTCACGCAACGATTGCACGAAACGGAAGAGGTCACCGCGCATCTCGACCAGCACCAGGTCGAGATTGTGGATTTCCTTGCTCAGCGACGTGGCATGTAGGCTAACCCCCTTCTCCGGCCGGACAAAGGCCACCACATCGACGTTCAGGTGTTCCGCCGTTGACTGTAGAAGGCTGCGGAACGCGCTTTCGTAATCGCCGGCGTGATTCTGGACATGCTGGTCGATGGCATAGATGAGATGCAGTTCTTCGTAGCGGGAGCCGAGCTCCTCGGTCATCAGTTCAAGCTCGGCGCGCTGGCGGTATTCATCAACGATTCCGGCCACCAGATCGTCCATGGCGTCGGCGATCTCATCAAGTCGCGCGGTGGTTGTCTCCTGATCAGGAGCCAGGGCAAGCGCGGCCCAGCCCAGGGAAATATCGTTGGCGATACCGAGCGAGCGATGCAGCACCGTCCGGCCGCCATCGATGTCGAGGCGCCGCAGGCCGGGGGCACCGACGCTGGCTGCCGCGATTGCCCGACCCGTAGCCGGGGTGTCGGAGCGGCCCTCGCCCCAAAAGGTCTCGCCGTCCGGTCCGAAGATCATGAACGCGGCATCGGCGCCGATCGCACGATTGAGCCAGCGCTGGTAGCGGGCGAAGTCGATGTCGCGCAGAACGTTGCTAGCCATTGCCTGCGCTCCCTTCGTTCGCATCGCGATCGAGGCATTTCTCGAGCTTCTGAGCCAGCATGCGCATGCTCAGCGGCTTTTCCAGGAAGTCGAGGTTATCGACCGTGCCGGCCCACTCGCGATGTTCGCGATCGGTCATCGAGGTCATGACGAAGATCGGAAAGCGCCGGTCCGGCATTTCTGCGGCGAGAGTCAGGCAGAGTTCCTTGCCGGTCATCAGTGGCATCTGGATGTCGGTGACCATGGCATCCGGGGCAGCGCTGTGGATTGCCGCCAGCGCCTCTCGCCCATTGGTACTGGTCGTCACGGCATAGCCGGCACGTTCCAGGTAGAGCCGGAGCACGCGCGCCATATGGGGTTCGTCGTCGACGATCAGGATGCGCTTCATGACGCCTGACTCTCCTCAAGATTGACCGGCATGGCCTTGAAGGTTACCGTGAATTCGCTGCCTTTGCCCGGCTCGCTCTTGACGCTGATGGCGCCCTGGTGAAGTTCGACGATCTGCTTGGCCAGGTAGAGCCCAAGGCCGTGTCCATTGCGGGAAGCTGTCGCCTGGTTCGCAGCCCGGAAATACTTGTCGAAGACCTTGGCGCAATCCTCGGCGGCGATGCCGATGCCGTCATCCCGGACGCTGACCTGAATCTGGTTGCTGTCGTCGAGCAGTTGCGCGCTCAGTGTCACATTGCCGCCCGGGTTGCTGTATTTGATGGCGTTGCTGAGCAGGTTGTCGATGGCGATGCGGAACAGGCTCTTGTCCATTTTCACCGAGCCGAGATCCGGCGGGATGTTGAGATGCAGCTGAATGCCCTTGCCCAGCGCATGGTTGAGAGTGGTTTCGAACGAGTCCTGTAGGAGATCATGGATCTTCACTCGGGTGCGCGCGAGCTGCATGGTCCCGGTTTCGAGCTTCGAGATGTTCAGCAGGTTGTTGATGAGGCCGGTCATGCGCTCGACTTCACCGTGGATCACGTTAACCGCCGTCACCCGCTCGCTTTCGGCCAGCGAGGCATAGTCAAGCAGCAATTCGCTGTAAGCAGATAGTGTGGCCAGCGGCGTCTTGAGTTCATGCGACACGTGGGCGACGAACTCGGCACCGGCTTGTCGTGCCCGGTATTCCTCGCTGACGTCGCGGAATACGATCAGCCGGCCGAACAGCGTGTCGCGGTCGCGTGGCGAGAAGAGCGGAAATGCCGTTACGGAGATACGCCGCGCCGGATTGTCCAGCGGTGCGTATTCCATGCTGGCGTAACCGGTAGCCGACGGTGCGTTGCGGAAGCGCATCAGGAATGCCTGCACTTGCGGCTGCGGGCACCACTCCTGTACTGGCCTGCCGACGATCTCGTCGCGACTTGCGCCAAACAGTGCTTCGGCCTTGCTGTTGGCGAAGCTGGGCACGCAGGCATCGTCGATAACGAGCACGGCTTCCGGTATGGCATTGAGCGCCGATTCCGCCTTCTCCTGCCGGTAGGAAATCAGGCGGGTGGCGGTTTGCGCCGATACAGATTCCATATCCCGCTGCTGCACCCGCGACTGTACGAGTTGCATGAACTGGTCGAAACGTTGAATGAAGCCGCCAAGGTCGCCGCCGGAACCTGCCACGCTGGCTGCACGGGCACCGTAGGCCAGCGACGCCTGCTCAACCTTGTCGCTCAGTTGCTGTAGGGGTCTCAATTCGCGCCGGATCAGAAAATAGGAAAAAACCGTCAGCAGGAAGACCGGCAGGGCCATCAGGCCAAGATTGGAGATTTCGCTGCCGAGGAAGTTGGCCGGCTTGGCGAAGTAGCCGATGCGAACGAAGCCGGCCAGTGCGCCATCCCGCATCACCGGGGCAAAGAATTCCCTGATCTTGCGACCGTCGTTGGTGGCGACGACCTCCTGATCGCCGAACCAGCCAAATGGCTCCTCGGGAATGGCGGTGGCTGGCGCCATATTGGCCGCCAGCGTGGTCTCGTACAGATGCTTCCCAGCCGGGTCCACGACCAGTCCATAGGCAAAGTTTTCGCTGGCCTGGACATTGATCAGCCTGGCCATGAGACTGCTGCCCGCCGATTCTGGCACCAACTGGCCAAGATCGGCGTTCGCTAGCGCGCGCGTGAGCGTGACGCCGCTATGCCGAATCTTTTCCTCGTGCAGCCTGAACTGGTACTGATACAGAAGCCCGCTGATCAAGCCGATCACGGCCAGCGAGGCTACGATCATCAACAACCCGAAGCGATCGTTCTTCATTTTGCGTTGTTTGCGTTCCCGATAAGCGGACATCGATCCGGCCACCTTCGGCCGCTTCAACCGCACTACGATCCATATCGGCAGCCAAGGCGATTTCTAAAGATCTGCACCCACTTCCCGGCGGGCAAACGATTGCGTCGGGGCGCCGGTCGCAGCTGGCGACCGCCAGAATGGCGGTCCTAGTGCCTCTTTGCCGGGACCGGCAGGACCAGGATGCCTTCTTCGAGCAGGTCCCGTGTATCTTCCAGGGTGCCTTGGCCGCGGATGGAGCGCGGCTTGGCCTCCTGGTAGTGAATGCGACGCGCCTCGTCGGTAAAACGATCACCGACGTCCTCACTGGCATCGGCCAGCCGGCGAAGTTCTTCGATCAGCCAGTGCGTTTCGGCGTCCGATTCATGGGTCCTCGTGCTGGCGCCATGGGAGGATTGTCTGGTCAGATGGGGCGAGGACGGCAGGCGCTGCACCTCGAGCGAGTTGCAGTGAGGGCATCTGACAAGCCCGTTCGTCACCTGATCGTCAAATGCCGCAACCGAGGCAAACCATCCTTCGAAGCGATGACCGGAGGCACAAGTCAGACTGAGAACGATCACAGGAATCTAAGCCAACTGGTGCCCGGAACCGGAATCGAACCGGTATGGCTTGCGCCGAGGGATTTTAAGTCCCTTGTGTCTACCAATTTCACCATCCGGGCTGAACACTCGGGATTGGGCAATCTTGGAGGCGCGACCCGGAATCGAACCGAGGTACACGGCTTTGCAGGCCGCTGCATAACCACTCTGCCATCGCGCCACGCCTGAAAACCCAGGCTTGAAAATCAAAAAAGGGGGAAAGCATTGCTTTCCCCCTTGGAATTTGGAGCGGGAGAAGAGTCTCGAACTCTCGACCTATACCTTGGCAAGGTATCGCTCTACCAACTGAGCTACTCCCGCAGAACGGAGGCGAATTATAACTATGGACGATCTTGTGTCAACGACTTCGCGCAGCGATTTCCGGCCAAGCCATGCGCAGGTAGTAAGCCATCGACCAGAGAGTCAACGCGGCCGCGCAATAGATGAGCCAGGTACCGGTTTGCTGCGGGTCCAGAAACAGGATTCGATCATGGAAAAGCAGCATCGGTATGGCGATCATCTGCGCTGTGGTCTTCAGTTTGCCGATGAACGATACCGCGATGCTCCTCGCGGCGCCTATCTTTGCCATCCATTCGCGCAAAGCGGAAATAGCGATTTCCCGTCCGATGATGATGAAGGCAATGATCGCATCAACCCTGCCCAATTGGACGAGAATCACCAGCGCCGCTGCGACCATGAGCTTGTCGGCGACAGGATCGAGGAAAGCGCCGAAGGCCGATGTCTGGTCGAGCTTTCTGGCGGCCCAGCCGTCGAACCAGTCCGTCACGGCGGCTGTTATGAATATCACCGTTGCCCAGAAGTTGTGATCGCGCGGATGAAACCAGTCCCAGGGCGAGTAGAAGACGCCGACAAACAATGGGATGAGAAGAATGCGCGCCCAGGTGAGCAGGTTGGGAATATTGAGCGGCATCGTCAGCGTGCGTGCAGGTGGTCGTGTATGGCTTCGGCAAGGCGGCGGGATATCCCGTCCGCGCGACAAAGATCTTCCACGGTTGCCGCCAAGACCCCGTCAAGCCCGCCGAATTGCGCCAGCAAGCTGCGCCGCCTTGCCGGGCCTATGCCTGGGACATCTTCCAGCTTCGAGCGGCCACGGGGCTTGGCCCGTTTGGCCCGATGGCCGGCGATGGCAAAGCGGTGCGCCTCGTCGCGGATTTCCTGGATCAGGTGGAAACCGATGTGATCGGGTGGCAATTGTAGCGGCTCCGCCCGGCCATGGACGAACAAGGTTTCCAGCCCTGGCTTGCGCTGCTCTCCTTTTGCAACGCCGACCGATGCCAGATGACCAAGACCGAGTTCGGTCAGTACTTCCCGCGCCACACGGTGCTGCCCCTTGCCTCCGTCGATCAGAATCAGGTCCGGTGCTGGGCTGTCGCCGGCAGCGACCTTCTCGTAACGACGCGTCAGCGCCTGGCGCATGGCGCCATAGTCGTCGCCGGGCTCGATGCCGGCGATGTTGAAGCGGCGGTAATCGCCCTTCTTCATTGCACCGTCCACGCAGACCACACACGAGGCAACGGTTCCCTCCCCCATCGTGTGACTGATATCAAAACACTCGATGCGGCGTGGTGCCTCCGCCAATTCGAGTGCCTCGTGCAGGGCGGCCAAACGGCCCCCGGCGCGGTGTTTCGAGAGCCGCCGTGATGCGGCCGCCAGTCCGGCATTTTTCGTGGACATGGCCAGCCAGGCACGTTCCCTTTCGTTTCGTGGCATGGCAACGGAAACCGCCTTTCCCGCGAAACACACCGAGCATTCGTCGCCGACGTCGATTTCGACGACGATCCGCGATGGCGGCGGGTGGTCGGCGTAATGCTGGCGAATGAAGGCCGCCAATGCCTCGTTTCGTTCGACCTCCGCCCCGCTGTTCTGAGCCGGGAAGTAGGCTCGATCGCCGAGATGCAAGCCGCCGCGAACCATGGCGAG
>JAEHDA010000019.1 GCA_016880655.1 Rhodocyclaceae bacterium | reverse complement strand
TGCGATTTCTGCCCCGCCGCGGCTTCGGCGGCGACGTGCGCCTCATGCACCGCCTTGTGCGCCAGCATCGGCTGGCCGACGACGTCGCCGATGGCATGGATGTGCGGCACGTTGGTGCGCATCTGCGTATCGACGGCAACGAAGCCGCGCTCGGTGACGGCGATGCCGGCCTTGTCGGCGCCGATCTTCAGGCCGTTCGGACTGCGGCCGGCCGATTGCAGCACCAGGTCGTAGCGCTGCGCTTCGGCAGGTGCTTGCTCACCCTCGAATTTCACCCAGATGCCGTCCTGCTTCGCTTCCGCCGACGCCGTCTTCGTCTTCAGCATGACCTTCTCGAAGCGGTGGGTGTTCTGCTTCTCCCACACCTTCACGAGGTCGCGGTCCGGCCCCTGCATCAGGCCGTCGAGCATTTCGACCACGTCGACCCTGGTGCCGAGCGCCGAATAGACCGTCGCCATTTCCAGGCCGATGATGCCGCCGCCGATCACCAGCATGCGCTTCGGTACCTGGCGCAGTTCCAGCGCGCCGGTCGAATCGACGATGCGCGGGTCGGCCGGAAGGAAGGGCAGGTGCACCGCTGCCGAGCCGGCGGCGATGATGCACTTGGCGAACTTGATGACTTTCTTCGCGCCGGTCTTCTCCTGCGCGCCGCCCGTGGTCTCCTCGACCTCCAGATGATGCGCGTCAAGGAAGTGGCCGTAGCCGCGCACGACTTCGACGCGGCGCGCCTTGGCCATGCCGGTCAGGCCGGTGGTCAGCTTGCCGACCACCTTGGCCTTGTGGGCGCGCAGCTTGTCGATGTCGAGCCTGGGCGCGGCGAAGGTGATGCCGAGGTCGCTGGCGTGCGCCGCTTCCTCCATCACCGCGGCGACGTGCAGCAGCGCCTTCGAGGGAATGCAGCCGACGTTGAGGCAGACGCCGCCGAGCGTGGCATAGCGCTCGACGATCACGGTCTTCATGCCGAGGTCGGCGGCACGGAAGGCGGCCGAGTAGCCGCCAGGGCCGGCGCCGAGCACCAGCATCTCGGTCGTGATGTCGGCGTTCATAGCATCACTCGCCGGAAGTCGCCGAGCAGTTGCGCGAGGTAAGCGTTGAAGCGCGTCGCCAGCGCGCCGTCGATGACGCGGTGGTCGGCGGAGAGCGACAGCGGCACCGTCAGGCGCGGCACGAATTGCTTGCCATCCCACACCGGCTTCATGCTCGACTTGCTGACGCCGAGGATCGCGACCTCGGGCGCATTGACGATGGGCGAGAACGAAGTGCCGCCGATGCCGCCCACAGAGGAGATCGTGAAAGTCGCGCCTTGCATGTCGCCGGGCGGCAGCTTGCCTTCGCGCGCCTTCTTGGCGAGGTCGGACGTCTCCTGCGCGATCTGCACCACGCCCTTCTGGTCGGCGTTCTTCAGCACCGGCACCATCAGGCCGTTCGGCGTGTCGGCCGCGAAGCCGATGTGCCAGTAGTGCTTGAAGACTTGGTTCTCTCCATCCAATGAGGAGTTGAGGTCGGGGTACTTCTTCAGCGCCGCGACCACGGCCTTGATGATGAAGGCGAGCATGGTGACCTTGACGCCGCTCTTTTCATTCTCCTTGTTGAGCTGCACGCGCAGCGCTTCGAGGTCGGTGATGTCGGCATCCTCGTGGTAGGTCACGGCCGGGATCATCACCCAGTTGCGGGCAAGGTTGGGGCCGGAGATCTTCCTGATGCGCGACAGCGGCTTGACCTCGATCGGGCCGAACTTGGCGAAGTCGACCTGCGGCCAGGGCAGCAAATCCATCCCGCCACCTAAAGTCAGCCGTGGCGACACGCCACCTGCGACGGACGCGCCGCCAAGACTGGACATCGCATTCTTCACGAACGCCTGCACGTCGGCCTGGGTGATGCGGCCCTTGGGTCCGGTGCCGGGAACCTTGGCAACGTCGACGCCGAGTTCGCGTGCGAAGGCGCGTACCGACGGACTCGCGTGCGCCTTGCTGCCTCCGCCTTCCGAGGCCAGCATTTCGGCTGGCGTCGGCATGCTGATCGCGGCGGGCGCCGTGGTCGGTTCCGCCTCGGTGGGGCGAATGTCGCACACCTCACCCGAGGGGGCGGGTGCCGGGGCGGCGAGGACCGGCGCGGCTGCTGCCGGTGCGGCAGGGACAGGGGCAGGCGCAGTAGCCGCGGCAGGCTGTTCCGCCGGTGCGGCTGCCGCTTGCGCAGCGGCCTCCAGTACCACCACCACGCTGCCTTCGGACACCTTGTCGCCGAGCTTGACCCTGACTTCCCTGACGATGCCCGCGGCGGTGCTCGGCACCTCCATGGTTGCCTTGTCCGACTCCAGCGAGACGAGCGGCGCTTCCGCTTCCACCGCATCGCCCGGCTTGACGTAAATCTCGATCACCGGCACGTCCTTGAAATCGCCGATGTCGGGTACCTTGACTTCGATCATCGCGCTCTCCTCAGACGGTCACGGGGTTGGGCTTGGCGGAATCGAGGCCGTATTTGTTCAGCGCCTCGGTGACCTTCGTCGCCTTGACCTGGCCTTCGTCGACCAGCGCGCGCAACGCCGCGACCGCGATCCAGCGACGATCCACTTCGAAGAAGCCGCGCAGCTGCTCGCGCGTGTCCGAGCGGCCGAAGCCGTCGGTACCGAGCACGGTGTAGCGGCGACCGTCGAGCGTGACGAAGGGCCGGATCTGCTCGGCAAACAGGCGCACGTAGTCGGTGGCGGCGACCACCGGGCCGCGCGTGTCGGCCAGGCTCTTCGCCACGTGACACAGCTTCTTCGGCTCTTCGGGATGCAGAAGTTGGTGGCGCACGCAGTTGTGACCGTCGCGCGCCAGCTGGGTGAAGCTCGGGCAACTCCACAAATCGGCTTCGACGCCCCAGTCGTTCTTCAGGAGGTCGGCGGCGGCGATGGCTTCGCGGAAGATCACGCCCGAACCCATCAGTTGCACGCGCGGGCCGTTGCTGGCCATGCCGCGCCGGAACAGGTACATGCCCTTGAGGATGTCCTTCTCAACTCCAGCGGGCATCTCGGGATGCTCGTAGTTCTCGTTCATCACCGTCAGGTAATAGAACACGTCCTCCTGCTCGGCGACCATGCGGCGCAGGCCGTCCTGCACGATCACCGCGACTTCGTAGGCGAAGGTCGGATCCCAGGAGATGCAATTCGGGATCGTCGCCGACAGGAGGTGCGAATGGCCGTCCTCGTGTTGCAGGCCTTCGCCGTTCAGCGTGGTGCGGCCGGCGGTGCCGCCGACCAGGAAGCCGCGCGCCCGCGAGTCGCCCGCCGCCCAGCAAAGGTCCATGGTGCGTTGCAGGCCGAACATCGAATAGAAGATGTAGAAGGGAATCATCTGCACGCCGTGCGTCGAGTACGACGTGGCAGCTGCGATCCAGTCGGCCATCGCGCCCGCTTCGTTGATGCCCTCCTGGAGGATCTGGCCGTCCTTCGATTCCTTGTAGAACATCAACTGGTCGGCGTCCTGCGGCACGTAGGTCTGGCCCTGCTGGTTCCAGATGCCGAACTGGCGGAACATGCCCTCCATGCCGAAGGTGCGCGATTCGTCGGGAACGATGGGCACGACGCGCTTGCCGAGGGTCTTGTCGCGCAGCAGCGTGTTGAGGATGCGCACGAAGGCCATGGTGGTCGAGATTTCACGCCCGGCGCCCGTGGCCTTGAGCAGCGCGTCGAAGGCGGTGAGCGCCGGTACGGGCATGGGTTCGACCTTGCGGCGCCGCTGCGGCAGGTAGCCGCCGAGTTCCTGGCGATGTCCGCGCATGTACTTGAGCTCGGGCGAGTCCTCGGCGAACTTGAGGTAAGGCAGCTTCTCCAGTTCGTCGTCGGTGACCGGCAGGTGGAAGCGGTCGCGGAAGGCCTTGAGCGAAACGGTGCCCATCTTCTTCTGCTGGTGGGTGATGTTCTGCGCTTCGCCCGATTCGCCCATGCCGTAACCCTTGATGGTCTTGGCGAGGATCACGGTCGGCTGGCCGGTGTGCGTCACGGCGGCCTGGTATGCCGCGTAGACCTTGTGCGGATCGTGGCCGCCGCGGTTGAGGCGCCAGATGTCGTCGTCGGACCAGGTGGCGACCATCGCCTTCAGCTCCGGCGTGTTGAAGAAGTGCTCGCGCACGTAGGCGCCGTCCTTCGACTTGAAGGTCTGGTAGTCGCCGTCCACGCATTCCATCATGCGCTTGCGCAACAGCCCGTGCTTGTCCTGGGCCAGCAGCGGATCCCAGTAGCTGCCCCAGACGACCTTGATGACGTTCCAGCCGGCGCCGCGGAAATCGGCTTCCAGTTCCTGGATGATCTTGCCGTTGCCGCGCACCGGGCCGTCCAGCCGCTGCAGGTTGCAGTTGACGACGAAGACGAGGTTGTCGAGCTTCTCGCGCCCGGCCATGCCGATGGCGCCCATCGATTCCGGCTCGTCCATCTCGCCGTCGCCCATGAAGGCCCAGACCTTGCGGCCGGCGGTGTCTGCCAAGCCACGGTCGTGCAGGTACTTGGTGAAGCGCGCCTGGTAGATCGCCTGCAAGGGGCCGAGGCCCATCGAGACGGTCGGGAACTGCCAGAAATCAGGCATCAGCCAGGGATGCGGGTAGGAGGTCAGGCCCTTGCCATCGACATCCTGCCGGAAGCCGTCGAGCCTGGCCTCGTCGAAGCGGCCGAGCAGGAAGGCGCGGGCGTAGATGCCCGGTGCCGAGTGACCCTGGAAGAAGATCAGGTCGCCGCCGTGGTTCTCGGAGGGCGCGTGCCAGAAGTGCAGGAAGCCGACGTCGTAGAGCGTCGCGGCGGAGGCGAAGCTGGCGATGTGGCCGCCGAGGTTGGAGTCGCCCTTGTTGGCGCGCAGCACCATGGCCAGCGCGTTCCAGCGGATGTAGGCGCGGATGCGGTTTTCGATGGCGTAGTCGCCGGGCGCGCGCGGCTGGCGGTCGGCGGGAATCGTATTGACGTAGTCGGTGTTGGCCGAGTAGGGGAGGTTGATGCCGGCACGCTGGCCGAGGGCGATCAACTTTTCGATCAGGTAGTGGGCGCGTTCCGGGCCTTCCTGATCGATGACCGCTTCGAGGGCATCGAGCCACTCGCGGGTCTCCAGGGGGTCGGCGTCAGCCGGCGTCGGTCCGATGTCGGACATGGCCTGTCTCCTCTTGTCAGAGTTGTCGTGAACCCGGTCCGCCGGGTAGGCGAACGGGTCGTTTTCCGCACAGCTTAGTCCTGCCGGGTAAGGCCGGTCGAATCGTGCTATTGCGCATCGTAAAACAACGATTCGTATCGTGCAATCATGCGGTGCAGCAATGACAGCGTCCGAGGGGCGGTGCTAAGGTGCGGACATCGATGTGAGGAGAAGCCAGGATGTTTCAGGTACGCATACACGGCCGGGGCGGCCAGGGGGTGGTGACGGCGGCGGAGATGCTGTCGATCGCCGCGTTCGACGAGGGGCGCCACGCGCAGGCCTTTCCCAGCTTCGGTTCCGAGCGCACGGGGGCGCCCGTGGTGGCCTTCTGCCGCATCGCGGACAAGGAGATCCGCCTGCGCGAGCCGATCATGGCGCCCGACGCGCTGATCATCCAGGATCCGACGCTGCTGCATCAAGTCGACGTGTTCTCCGGACTGAAGCCCGACGGCTACATCCTGATCAACACCAGCAAGACGTTCGACGAACTGGGCCTGGCCGACTTGATCCGCGATCGCCATCCCGAACGGTTGTGCACCGTTCCGGCAACCGAAATCGCGCTGCGCCACGTCGGCCGGCCGGTGCCGAACGTGCCGCTGCTGGGCGGCTTCGCGGCAGTGTCCGGCATCCTGAAGCTTGAGTCTGTGGTCAAGGCGATCAACGACAGGTTCTCGGGCAAGGTCGCGGCGGGCAATGTCGCGGCGGCGACCGAGGCGTACGACACCGTGCGCAAGGCACTGGAGGAAATGGCGCATGCTTAAGCAAATGGAAGGGTCGCGCGCAGTCGCCGAAGCGATCGCACTCTGCCGGCCGGAAGTGATCTGCGCCTATCCGATCTCGCCGCAGACCCACATCGTCGAGGCGCTCGGCGAGTTCGTGAAGGACGGCCACCTCGCGCCCTGCGAGTTCATCAACGTCGAGTCGGAGTTCGCCGCCATGTCGGTGGCCATCGGCTCCTCGGCAGCCGGCGCGCGCACCTACACCGCGACCGCCTCGCAGGGCCTGCTGTTCATGGCCGAAGCGGTCTACAACGCCTCCGGCCTCGGCCTGCCGATCGTGATGACCGTCGCCAACCGCGCCATCGGCGCGCCGATCAACATCTGGAACGACCACTCGGATGCGCTCTCGCAGCGCGACTCGGGCTGGCTGCAAATCTTCGCCGAGACCAACCAGGAAGCGCTCGATCTGCATATCCAGGCCTTCCGCCTCGCCGAGGAACTGAGCCTGCCGATCATGGTCTGCATGGACGGCTTCATCCTCACCCACGCCTACGAGCGGGTCGACATGCCGACGCAGGAACAGGTGGACGCCTACCTGCCGAAATACGAACCGCGCCAGGTGCTCGATCCGGCCGAGCCGGTCTCGATCGGCGCCATGGTCGGCCCCGAGGCCTTCATGGAGGTGCGCTACCTGGCGCACGCCAAGCAGATGGAAGCGCTGAAGCTGATCCCCGAATACGCGGCGGAGTTCAAGGCGGTGTTCGGCCGCGACTCGG
>JAEHDA010000148.1 GCA_016880655.1 Rhodocyclaceae bacterium | reverse complement strand
CAACTGGAGAAGGAGGGCGTGACCGTCCACCGCCTGAAGGTCGACAAGCGCGGCCGGCTCGACCTCGACGAATACAAGGCGCTGCTCGGCCCGCGCGTGGCGCTGGTCACCGCGATGTGGGCGAACAACGAATCCGGCTCCCTCTTCCCCGTCGAGCAGATGGCCGAGATGGCGCACGAGGCAGGCGTGATGTTCCACACCGACGCCGTGCAGGCGGTCGGCAAGGTGCCCATAGCCCTCAAGAACAGCAGGATCGGCATGCTCTCGCTCTCCGGCCACAAGCTGCATGCGCCCAAGGGCATCGGCGTGCTGTACCTTCGGCGCGGACTGCGTTTCCGCCCCTTCCTGCGCGGCGGCCACCAGGAGCGCGGCCGGCGGGCCGGCACCGAGAATTCGGCGTCGATCGTCGGCCTCGGCATTGCGGCCATGCAGGCGAAGGAAAGCATGGCCTACGAGAACACCGAGGTGAAGCGCATGCGCGACAAGCTGGAGGCGGGCATCCTCGCCCAGGTGCCGCGCGCCTTCGCCACCGGCGACACCGACAACCGGCTGCCGAACACGGCAAGCATCGCCTTCGAGTTCGTCGAGGGCGAGGCGATCCTGCTGCTGCTGAACAAGCAGGGTATCGCCGCCTCGTCGGGCTCGGCCTGTACCTCGGGCTCGCTGGAACCTTCGCACGTGATGCGCGCGATGGGCATTCCCTACACGGCCGCGCACGGCACCATCCGCTTTTCGCTGTCGCGCTACAACACCGATGCCGAGGTGGACCGCGTGATCGCCGCCGTGCCGCCGATCATCGCCCAGCTGCGCAAGATCTCTCCGTATTGGGGTGAGAAGGGACCGAGCGAGCAGCCGGAGGCCGATTTCGCGCCGATGTACGGTTAGCTGGCGGCTGGTCGTCGGGAATAGGCTAAAGTTCAATCCCTTCAGGGAACAAGAGAATTTTGCCCAGTGAGCCACGACCAGCCGATGCGCGTCCTCGCGGTGATCGCGCCGATGACGCAACTCAACGTACCGTATCCGTCCACGGCCTACCTGACCGGCTTCCTGCGGTCGCGCGGTGTCGACGCGGTGCAGGAAGACCTGGCGCTGGCGCTGGTGCTGAAGCTGTTTTCGCCCGACGGACTGCGCGCGCTGCGCGAATGCGCGGCCGCGTTGCCGCGCCAGCGGCGTACTGCCACGACTGACTTTTTCGAGCGCGAGTTCGACCGCTACCTCGCCACCGCCGACGCGGCGGTGGCCTTCCTGCAAGGGCGCGATCCCAGCCTCGCGCACCGCATCGCCAGCCGCAACTTCCTGCCCGAGGGGCCGCGTTTCGCCGCGCTCGATGTGTACGTGGACGACGAAGGCGGCGATCCGCTCGCCTGGGCCTTCGGCGCGCTCGGCAGCCAGGACCGCGCACGGCATTTCGCCACGCTCTACCTCGACGACCTCGCCGACGTGCTGCGCGATGCCGTCGATGCGCGCTTCGAGTTCGTCCGCTACGCCGAATCGCTGGCGCAAAGCCAGCCGAGCTTCGAGCCCTTGGCGCAGGCGCTGGCCGCGCCGGAGAACCTCATCGACCGCACGCTGCGCGACCTGACCATCGATGCCCTGGCGCGCCACCAGCCGCGCGTCGTCGCGTTGTCGGTGCCGTTCCCCGGTTCGGTCTATGCGGCCTTCCGCATCGCTCAGGCAATCAGGGCGCACGATCCTTCGATAGTCACCGTGCTCGGCGGCGGCTTCGTCAATACCGAGTTGCGCGAGCTGGCCGATCCGCGCGTATTCGACTTCTTCGACTTCGTTACCCTCGATGCCGGCGAGCGGCCCGTGCTGAGTATCGTCGAGCACCTGCGAGGCAATCGCACGCAGGCCCAACTGGTGCGCACGTTCGTTCGCGCCGATGACAAGGTGCGCTACATCGACGGCGGCGATCCGGATTTCGCCTTCGCCGCTGTCGGCACGCCGACCTGGGACGGCCTGCCGCTCGACCGCTACCTGTCCGTGCTGGACATGCTCAATCCCATGCATCGCCTGTGGTCGGAGGCGGGCTGGAACAAGCTCACCGTCGCGCAGGGCTGCTACTGGAAGAAGTGCAGCTTCTGCGATGTCTCGCTCGACTACATCGGGCGCTACGAGGCGCTGGAGGCGAAGGTGCTGGTCGACCGCATCGAGGCGGTCATCGCCGAAACCGGCCGCACCGGCTTCCATTTCGTTGACGAAGCCGCGCCGCCGAAGGCGCTGAAGGCGCTCGCCGACGAGTTGCGCAAGCGCCGCCGCGCCATCTCGTGGTGGGGCAACATCCGCTTCGAGAAGTCATTCACGCCTGCCTTGTGCGCGGAGCTCGCCGAGAGCGGCTGCATCGCCGTCTCGGGCGGGCTGGAAGTCGCGTCGGATCGCCTGCTCAAGCTGATGCAGAAAGGCGTCTCGGTCGAGCAGGTCGCGCGGGTGACGCGCGCCTTCGGCGACGCAGGCATCCTGGTGCATGCCTATCTCATGTACGGCTTCCCGACCCAGACGGTGCAGGACACGGTCGACGCGCTCGAATACGTGCGGCAATTGTTCGAAGCCGGCTGCATACAGTCCGGCTTCTTCCATCGCTTTGTCTGCACTGTGCATTCGCCGGTGGGCTTGCACCCGGAACGCTACGGCGTCACGCTCAAGCCGCTGCCGCCGACCACCTTTGCCCGCAACGACGTCGGCTTCGTCGATCCCGTCGGCGCCGACCACGACGCGCTCGGCGTCGCTCTCAACAAGGCGCTCTACAACTACATGCACGGCATCGGTCTGGACGCGGATGTGCGCAGCTGGTTCGAGGGCATGCGCGTGCCGAAGACACGCGTATCGCGGCATTTCATCGCGCGGGCGCTGGGCGCCTAATACGTCAGCGTCGCCCACTCCGGGTCGAGCGCACGCTGCACGAAGGCGCTGGCGCCCACGGTGCCCGAGTACTCCGGAATCAGCTTTTCTTCCTTGCCGACCAGTGCGTTCATGGCCATGGCGCAGGCGAGGAACTTGACGTCGAGGTTGGCGGCCTGGCGCATCATGTCGTGGATGCTGGTGTCCATGCCGGGCCAGGGGCGCAGGTTCGCGGCGGCGCCATCGACGAGCAGGCGCACCGTCGGACCGGCGAAATGGATTTCCACTTCGGCGTCGAGCGACGCGGCGGCTGCCGCGTGCACGAAGGGCGTGGCGCAGAGTTGCGGCCGGTCGATGGTCGCGTTCCAGAGCAGGATGGCGAGCTTCTGCCTCATTCGAATACCGCCTCGGGTTCGATGCGCAGGATGTGGGCGCGATAGGCAGCCGCGTCGACCAGCTGCGCGCTGTCCGCCGCCCAGTCGGTCGGCGTGCCGCGCGCCATCCAGGCGGCGTAGGGATCGCGGTTGAGGCGGACGGGGCGTGCTTCCAGCGCCTCGTTGCCTTCGGCCAGCACGAAGCCGACCGGCGCGTGCACGGCCAACACGGTCTTGGCGCATTCGACCGTGCCCAGCCCGCGGCCGCGTGCGATCTCGGCGCCCTTCGGCTTGGCGGTGAAGGCGATGATCGCGCCGGCCATGTGGATGCCGAAGCTGGTTGCGCCGATCACGACGTCGTCTCCCTCCCGACGCGCCCACATGTCGTGGGCGGTGTCGTAGAGCAGGCCGTCTGGAATGGCGCCGTGGAAGATTTCACGCATGCTTGGTTTCGGTGTACCCCGCAGTCCGGCTCCGCATCGAGGTCATGCGGTGGCTGGAGCATATCTCCAACGGCAGTGCCTTTTCAATTGCCGGCCGGAACGATCGGGTCACCCATTCTCGCGGCAGCGCAACATCGGGCAGAAAAGGTCGTATCATCAGTCCGCTCTGTCCTCCGGGCTTCCGGATGATGCCTTGAAAACAAAATGCTAGGAATTGCGAGGTAATGGCGAAATGAAGGTCAATCTGCCGGTGACGAATGTCGAAACGACCCTGCCCGACGGGGAATTCATTTATTCGCGAACCGACCTGAAGGGCGTGATCGTCGAAGCGAACGAAGCCTTCGCAAAGGTAAGCGGCTTCGAGGTCGAGGAAATGGTTGGCCAGCCGCACAACATGGTGCGGCATCCCGACATGCCGACGGAAGCCTTCGAGGACCTATGGCGCGATCTCAAGGCGGGCCGGCCGTGGCGCGGCATCGTCAAGAACCGCAGGAAGGACGGCGGCTTCTATTGGGTAGTGGCGAATGCCTCGCCGGTCCGCGAAAACGGCCAGGTGGTCGGCTACCAATCGGTGCGCGGACGCCCGTCGCGCGAAGAGATCGCCGCGGCCGATGGCGCCTACAAGCGGATTCGCAAAGGAGGCAGTGGCCTGGCGGTACTGCATGGCCGCATCGTGTCGGCCAGGGCCGCGTGGTTTGCGCCGTTCCAGTCGCTGATGGCGCAGATGTCGTTCACGGGTGCGGCAGTCATGATCCTCGCCCTCATGCAGTGGATTCCGCAACTGGGCGGGCCGGCCTTGCCGGCGTGGTTCGCCGTTCCGCTGCTGTTGCTGTGCACCCTGGGCGGCTTGTACTTCCTCTTCGTGTGTACGCCGCGCGCGAACCGTGACTTGGCAGCCCTGGCCGACTGGCTCGAACGGATGTTGACGACGGGCGACTTGCGCAAGCGTTTCGACCTGGCGCGGGGCGACGTCATCGGCAGCGTCGCGAGGAAGGCCGACAAGCTGGTATCGTCCCTGCAAGCCACGCTTCAGGGCATGGCCGACGTCGCGACGCAGGTAAGCGTCGCAGCCGAGCGGGTCGAGCACGGCATGGGCGAGGTCAAGAGCTCCGCCGTGAGCCAAAGCGAATCTACCGTGGCGACGGCCGCGGCGGTCGAGCAGGTGACGGTTTCGATCGGCGAAGTCGCCGCCAGCGCCGATGCGACGCGCGAAGCCGCTGCCGCCGCCGGAACCGCCGCCAAGGATGGCTCGGTGGTTACCCAGGATGCGACCAGAACGATCAGCGCCCTGGCGCAAACGGTACGCACCTCGGCGGAGCAAGTCGAAACGGTCGGCGCGCGTTCCGAGGAAATCAGCCGGAT
>JAEHDA010000147.1 GCA_016880655.1 Rhodocyclaceae bacterium | reverse complement strand
GTATTCGGCGAGGGCAAGGTGGCGCAGTTTTCGACCTTCTCGTACCCCTACATTGGCTATGCCCTGCTGATGGTCGTTTTCGTCTGCCTGATGCTGGCGCTGCTGCTGCGCCGCAAGCAACTGCGCACCGAAGAGACCGGCTGAGGCGTCGATCATGAAAACCCTGCACAAGCTGGCGGCCCTGCCAGCCTTGTTGCTTGCTTTCGGTAGCGCCGGCGTCACCTCTGACGAACCGGCGCGCTGGGGCGAAACGCCACCGGTCAAAGGGCAAAGCGCCGATCTTTCCAACGCGCCGCGCGTCACGGTCGACAAGCCCGTCGAATTGATTCCGCTCTACATGCGCGACAAGCGCATCCATGGCCTGAAGCCCTTCCAGCAGCTGGTGGATTCCGCGCCTGCCGGTTCCGAACTCAAGGTACCGCCGGGCATCTACGCCGGACCGGTCAAGATCGACAAACCGCTGATTGTCGACGGCGGCGGCCAGGTCATCATCGACGGCGGCGACAAAGGCACCGTCTTCGCCATCGAGGCGAACGGCGTCACGCTCAAGAATCTGGCCATTACCGGCTCCGGCGAATCCCACGACTCCGACGACGCCTGCCTCAATGTACGCGGCCATCACAATCTGATCGAGAACATCGACATTCAGGACTGCCTGTTCGGCATCGACCTCAAGCAGTCGAACAAGACCACCCTGCGGGGCAACCACATCCGTTCGAAGCCCTTCGATCTGGGCGTACGCGGCGACAGCCTGCGCCTGTGGTACAGCAACGACAATCTGATCGAGAACAACCGGATCACCGACTCGCGCGATACCGTTGCCTGGTATTCGCACCGCAACACCTTCCGCGGCAACGTCAGCAAACGCAGCCGCTATTCGATCCACTTCATGTTCGCCAACGACAATATCGTCGAGAACAACCAGTTCTACGACAATGCCGTCGGCATCTATTTCATGTACATGGAAGGCGGCGCGGCGCGCAACAACCTCGTTTCCCACGCAACGGGTGCCACGGGCATGGCCCTGGGTTTCAAGGAAGCATCGAACATCGACCTGGAGAACAACGAGGTCATCTATTGCGCCGTTGGCGTCGGTTCCGACCTGTCGCCGTACCAGCCCGACACGACGATCCGCTTCAAGGGCAACCGTTTCGCCTATAACGGCGTGGCCGTCAAGATCATCGGCGCTTTTGGCAATAACACCTTCCACGACAACGTCTTCGAGGGCAACCTTTCGGATCTGGAGCTTTCGGGGCGCGTCGAGAGCGAGCGCAACGTCTGGCGCGGCAATTATTTCGACATCTATGAGGGTTTCGACCGCAACAATGACGGCATCGGCGACAACGCCCACGAGAACTATATTTATGCGGACCAGATCTGGATGGAAGTTCCGGAAGCCCGCTTCTTCATGGCTTCGCCAGTAATGGAACTGCTCAACTTCCTCGAGCGCCTGGCACCGTTTTCATCGCCGAATCTGCAACTCAAGGACGATGCGCCCCGCTTTCATCGGCCGGAGCGCTTGGCCATCGGGAGTGTTTCATGAGCGAAGAACGCGACCAACCTGATCCGGCAGGCGGCAAGCCAGCCGCGCCGCCGCCACTGTCGAAAGAACGCCGGCAACAGGCGCGCCGCCGTGTGTTGCGCACCATCCTGCTTACCGGCGGAGTGATGGGTGCCGCCCTCTCCGGCTACCTGCCGCTGGTCTACGGCCAGAAGCAGCGCCTGCGACCACCGGGCGCCCTCGACGAGAAGGACTTTCTGGCTTCCTGCATCAAGTGCGGCCAGTGCGTGCAGGTCTGCCCGGTGCAAGCCATCAAACTCGCGGATCTGGTCGACGGCTTCGGTGTCGGTACGCCGTACATCGATGCCCGCTCCCAGGCCTGCGACTTTTCGTGCGATGCCGTGCAGTGCATCCTCGCCTGCCCGACCGGTTCGCTGACCTATCACAAGCCGGCATTCCTTCCGGTACGGCCGGGCGCGGCCCTGGCGGCGAAACCCGTCTTGCTGGCCAAGGAAAAGGATGCCGAACCGACACTGAACATGGCCGAGCGCATCGGCGTCGCCCGTTTGACCCGGCCGGAATCCTGCCTGGCGATACAGGGCAAGGGCTTCAAGGGACAGGCGCGCGGCCCGAATTTCAAGGGCGAGATGCGCTACATGTCGGTGGATCGCTGGAAGCCGATCAGGATCGCGGACCACCCCTACGATGTCGCCGAATGCGACCTGTGCGTGCGCGAATGCCCGATCAAGGGTGCGATCAGCATCGAGACCGTTTTCGCGCCCGACGGCACGCAGCGCAAGCAGCCGGTCGTGCATGAGCCCTGCGTCGGCTGCGGCGTCTGCGAGATGATCTGCCCGGTCGAACCCGCCGCCATCGAGATCGTTCCG
>JAEHDA010000018.1 GCA_016880655.1 Rhodocyclaceae bacterium | reverse complement strand
GGAATGGCGGTCGTTGCCGCCCTTCGATTTCTTGTCGTCATCGCGTCGATCATCGCGGTGCTCGTTCCGTTGATTGCCACTATTGCCCTTGTTGCCCTTGTCGGCCATGACGGGGCCTGCCGCCAGGATGCCCGCCATCGCAAGCGCCAGAATCGTTGTTGGGAAAGCTGGTTTCATGTTGGATCTCCGGTAGGTTGGTCTGGGTCGCGGCAAGCCTCCCAGAAAATCGCCGTGTCGCCAGCGCCGACTTTTGTCGCCGCGCGTACGCGGCTCACTTCTTCTTCTCGCCCTTCGCCGCGTCCTGGATGTTTTCGCCGGCCTTCTCGATCTGCTGGCCGACCTTTTCGATGGCCTTGTCGGCATCCTTGCCGGCGCGCTCCGCCGGCCCTTCCTGTTGCTGGCAGGCGGTGAGTGCCGCCAGCATCGCGCCCGTGGCCAGGAATACGCCGAGCGCCTCACGATATTTCAGCATCTGGATCTCCTTGTGCTTCGTTTCCCCGGAAACCCGGGGTGACCGTGCCGCCGGCTTTCGCCGGCGCAGGGGGATGGCATTACTTTCCGACTTCGTGGCCGATGATGCCGCCAACGGCAGCACCGCCGACGGTTCCAACCGTGCTGCCACCCGTAAGAACGGCGCCTGCGACGGCACCGGCGCCGGCGCCGATGGCCGTGTTCTTGTCCTGTGTGGACATCCCGGAACAGCCGGCGAGGCCAAACAGCGCTGCCGCGGCAACTGCACTGACTGCAAATTTCCGTATCGTTCTCATGGGCTTACCTCTTTGTCGAACATTGGACTTCAGGTGCTTCTTGCCTGGCTGCGACGTGCGCTGCCGGGCTCGCGATTTCCTGCTGCGACGATTAGCGGACGATCCTGCTGCCCACCACTTCGATATCGACGCGGCGGTCGCCCTGCAGGCACTCGGTCACGGCCGTGCTCCTGGCGCCGAGACAATCGCCGGCCTTCGTCACGGGCTGCGTTTCACCCCTGCCTTCGGTGCTGATGCGATTCGACTCGATGCCCTTGCTCATCAGATAGGTCTTTACCGCTGCTGCGCGCTGCTCGGAGAGCGCCATGTTGTAGCTTTCCGAGCCGAAGCGGTCGGCATGGCCGACTGCGGTGATGACTTCCGGCGTGATGTCCTTCGTCTTGCCGACGAAATCATCCAGTGCGACCCGCCCTGCCGGACGCAGGTCCGCCTTGTTGAAGTCGAACAGCGTGTCGGCATCCAGCGTCACGCGTTGTGCCACGGGCTTGGGCGAAGGTTCGGACCTGGCCATGGGCGGGACGGCATAGGTCGAGCCGCATTCGGCGGTCGATGCCGGTGCCGGGCCGGTACCGCTGTGCCAGCAAAGGCCGAACCCGCTTTTCACCACCCCGCTGCGCTGGTCCAGGACGAACGCGTTGTTCTCCGGGTTGGGTTGTGCCGTTGCCGCGCCCATTGCCAAGGCACACATCACCGCTGTGCCGATATGCTTCCGTGTGTATATGGTTTTCATGGTTGTTCCCGTTTCAAAGTTTGGATTTCTCGCCGCCTTCTGCTGCATTTCTGCGCCCGACTGCCCGCGAAAGCGGCGAGATACCGACAGCCATTGCCGCCATCATTCCTCGAATCCGGAACCATCTCTGTGCGCTGGCGCGCATTGCACGCGATCGCACCGGCTTGCACGCGTCGCCGGTGCCGCCATGCCGCGGATGGCTGGGTGCCGACTTTTGTCAGACCATCTTCACCACGATGTCGTGGAGGGTGTTGGCGCACGCGGCCATGCGCTCGGCGCCGTTGGTGAGGTGGCGGTAGATCTCGCGGCGCTTGAACATGTGGATGTAGTCGTCGCCGGTGAATAGCTGGGCGAGCGCGCGGCGGTAGAGTTTCTCGACCTTGCGCTCGGCCTTGCGCGCATGGTCGGCATCGGCCGCGGCCTCTGCCGGCGCCTGGCCGAGCCGGGCGAAGCCGGCCTCGAGCGCCTGCACGCCCTCGAGCAGGTGGTGCGCCATCTCCAGCGTGACGGCGTCGGGCGCCAGCTGCAGCGCGTGCATCTCGCTGACCGCGTCCTTGCAGCCGTTGACCACCTCGTCGAGGCTGGTGATCGCGCGGTAGATGTCCTCGCGGTCGATCGGCGTCGAGAAGGCCTCGTTGAGGATGTGGATGTTGCCCATCTTGACGCGGTCGGCCGCGTGCTCGTCTTCGCGGATCGCCTCGCCGACCGCGACGTCGCCGGTTTCCATGAAGTGCACCAGCAGGTTCACGGTATGCACCACCTGGCGGCTCTGCTCGTGGAGCATCGCGAAGAAGTTCGGCGTCTTGGGGAAGACGCGCTCGACCACTCGGGCCAGCAGGGATTTGCCCTGTTCATTTGTCATGGCAGCACCATTTGCAGGAGGAAGTAGAAGACGATGGACACCGTGGCGGCGCCGGGGATGGTGATGAGCCAGGTGGTGGCGATCTCGCCGGCCTTGGCCCAGCGCACCGCCTTGGGCCGCTCGGACGCGCCGATGCCCATGATGGAGGTGGCGACGACATGGGTCGTCGACACCGGCGCGCCGACGGCCGAGGCGGCGAAGATGACGGCCGCGGAGGTGAGCTGCGAGTCGAGCGCGTGCAGCGGCCGCACCTTGTAGATGGCGAAG
>JAEHDA010000146.1 GCA_016880655.1 Rhodocyclaceae bacterium | reverse complement strand
TGCAACAACGGCATTTGCAGGTTCATCGCGCTGGCCATGAATTCATATTCGCCGGCAATTGCGCCGCCGGGAAGTATCGATTCGCCGAGGCTCCGTTGCGGCGCGATTTCATACTGGAAATCGAGCAGCCGGCGCGCGGCCTTGATCCGGCCGATCTGTTCGACCCAGTTGAGGCGTTCTTCCTGCCCGATCACGCCGCGATCCTGTAGTTGCTTGTAGAGCGCGATCTTGCTGCGCAACTCCTGTTCCTCCTCCGGCGCCCGGCTCAGCCTGGTACGGATCTCCCGCTGCTGGCCCTGGAGTTGCCGCTGTTCGCCCTGCGCCTTGCCGACCAGTTTCTGCGCGGTGGTGGTCATGGCAAACCCGGCCAGCGCGGCCAGAAGCAGGAAGCCAAGGCCCCAGCGGATCCTGACGAAGTCGTTGGTCGTGATGCTCATAGCTTGCGCACCATCTTGAGGATGAATCGCGGCGGCTCGACCTGCCCGCTGGCGTCGCTGCTCCTGATCGACTTGCCCGACTCGGTCTCGAACGGCAGGGTAAGCACCTGAACCTGGATGTCGGGGCCACCCAGCATCTCGGCGAAGGCGTTGACGGTATCCAGCTGGCTGCGGTGGTCGCTGACCATGGACAAGGGCAGCTGGGCCTGGAGTTTCACGATGGCATAGCCACTGCCCGTGGCTGCCGGGCCGCCGGCGGCGGCAGAAGACTTGGCCGCGCCGCCCGCCGGGCTTTCATCCGGATGGCTAGCGATCCACCAGTCGAGCTTGGTCAGGTCGACCTTGGGCGACTTGTTCAATGCGCGGCTGATGTGATGGAGCATCGGCTCCGGGCCGGGGCTGCGCTTGGCGAGGGCATCGTAGCGATCCGTCAACACGCGCAGGCTTTCGTAGCCGATCGGCACGAGCGGCAGCCCTTGCAGCATGTTGTTGTATCGGCGCTTGCCGAGGTCGACCTCCGTCTGAAGCAGCGAATTGGCGTTGGCAAGCTCGACATGCGCAGTCATCTGGATGGCGGCATAAATCAGGCTCGCGGCAAGGATGCCGCCGGCGATGGTGTTGAGCGCGACGCGGGCTTGCCAGAGGCGATAAGGGCGTCGCTCGGCTGCCGGCGCGAACTGCTCGGCAGGCGTGCGCCGGGCCAACAGGTGCAGGAACAGCGCATCGCCGCGGGAATCGGCCGGCACCTCCTTCAAGCCGTGCTTCTTCGCTTCCGCGACGAGGTCCACCATTTGCACCTGGCGCTCCGGGGTGCTTTCGCAGCGGTCGCCGATGATGCCGAAGTGGCTCGGGTGCGCCAGCACGAGCGTCTGCATGGGCGCATCGCGGGCGATCAGCCGCTGGCCGGCCAGGTACTGGTAGATCTTCTTGGTTTCGGTCCCGCACGCGGTGGCAACTTCGCCGATCATGCCCGTCGCCATCGGCGTCAGGCGCGAGAAGCGCAACTGGCCGCGATCGAAGAAGGTTTGGCGCAGGCCGGCGCGGGTCATCGACATGAGCAAGACCGGCTTGGTCTTGTCGGCGAGTTTGTCGATCAAGCCGGCCAGAACGAGCGGAATCGAATAGACGCCGGCCAATTGCACTTCAGCTTCGCGGAGCGTCTGTAGCCATGGCTCGAATTGCGGATACCCGGTCAGTCCGGCAAAGAGGAACTTCTCGTCGCGGCGGCCGGCCTTGCCGCGGCCCAGCGACATCGCCATCGACAACGGCGTGCCATAGAAGTACTGGGACAGCTTGCGCTGGAGCATTTCCCGGCGGTCGCCGCCGCCGACATACGGCAGGTCCTCGATCTGGAAACCCTCTTCGGCGACGTCGGCCAGCAGGTAGAACAGGCTGGTGCGCCGCTGGTTCAGGTATTCGTCGAATGCTTCCAGGCCGGCGGAGTCGGCGGTGAAGGTCGATTCGGCATGCGGACCGCCGGCCTGCCAGCGGTACGCGGTCAGACCGAGGGAGTCGAGAAAGAGCAGGCGGCGTACGGTCATCGTCTGGCTATATCTTCAGCTTGGTGATGGTGTCGTAGATCGGGCCGAGTACGGAGAGCATGACCCAGCCGAGGACCAGGCCCAGTATGACGGTCAGGGCCGGCTCGATCATCGCCTGTAGGCGGCCGATCGATTCCCGGACGTCCCGGCTGTAGAAATAGCTGACGTTGACCAGCGCGGTATCGAGCCCGCCGGTATTTTCGCCGACCCGCAGCATGCGCAGCACCAGCGGCGGGAACATGCCGACGTTCTGGAAAGCGACCGTGATGCTCTGGCCCTCGGCGATCATTTCGCCTACCTTTTCGAGGCCGTCCTTGATGACTTGGTTGCCGACCACGCCTTCGGTGGCGCGCAGCGAGTCGAGGATGGAAATCCCTGACGAATACATCATTGCGAAAACGCCGGCGAAGCGCGACAGGATGACCTTGCGCAGGATGTCGCCGACGACCG
>JAEHDA010000145.1 GCA_016880655.1 Rhodocyclaceae bacterium | reverse complement strand
GCCATGCTCAGTAGAACGGCAGCAGTGCGGCGCGCGCGTGGCCGAGCAGCAACAGCCCGGCTTGCAGCAGCAGCAGTGCGGCGAGCGGCGACAGGTCCACACCGCCGATCGGCGGGATCAGGCGCCGGAACGGCCGCAGCAGCGGACCGGCAAGCTGGTTGAAGATCGGGGCGATGGGCGAGTGGGGATTCACCCAGGACAGCACGGCCGACATGATCACCACGCCCATCGCCAGATAGAGACCCAAGCGCAGGGTTTCGATCAAGCCGGACAGGGCGGCGACGCCGAAGCCGGCCGCCGTCGCCCCGCCATGGACGCCCGCGACGCCGATCACCACGCTCATGAACAGCGCCTGCACCAGCCACGCCAGCAGGAAGCTGGCGAGGTCGAAACCGAACAGGCCGGGAATCAGCTTGCGCATCGGCAGCACGGCCCAGTCGGTCAGCGCCAGCACGAAGTGCCCGAGCTGGTTGCGGAAGGGCACCCGCGCCCATTGCATGGCGAAGCGGGCGAGAAAGGCAAGCGCCAGCAGGTCGCAGAGCGTGCCGATGACGAGGGTGAAAAGGGACAAGAGCATGCTCAGTTCCTGCCCAACTGTTCGCCGAGTTCACGGCCACGCGCCGCAGCCGCATGGACGCCGCGGCGGATCGCCTCGTTGAGACGATCGGCGTTGAAGGAATTCAGTGCCGCTTCCGTGGTGCCGCCCTTGGACGTAACCCGTTCGCGCAGCAGCGCCACCGGATCGTCGCTGTGGTCGGCGAGGCGCGCGGCACCAAGGAAGGTCTCGACCGCCAGCAGGCGCGCCGCGTCGTCCTTGAAACCCAGCTCGCGCGCCGCGGCTTCGAGCGCCTCGATGAAATAGAAGACGTAGGCCGGGCCGCTGCCCGATACCGCGGTAACCGCGTCCATCTGCGCCTCGTCCTCGATCCAGAGCGTGCGGCCGACCGCGCCGAGAATCTTCTCGGCTTTCTCGCGGCCTTCCGCAGGTACCCCTGGATCGGCGCACAGCGCCGTGATACCGGCGCCGATCAGCGCCGGGGTATTGGGCATGGTGCGCACCAGGCGGCGATAGCCTCCCAGCCAGCGCGACAGGTCGGGCAGGCGCAGGCCGGCGGCGATGCTGATGACCAGTTGGTCGCGCAACTTGCCGGCCAGCGGCGAGACGGCGTCGCGCATGTGCTGCGGCTTGACCGCCAGCACCAGGACTTCGCAGTTGAGCGCCGCCGCGTCGATGACCGACGTGCAGCGCACGCCGAAGGCTTCCGTCAGGTGTTCGCGCGCTTCCGCCCGCGGCTCCACGACTTGCATGGCGGCGGCCGAGAAGCCCTGCTTCTTCATGCCGCCGATCAGGGCCACGGCCATGTTGCCGCCGCCGATGAAGGTAATTTTCATGTGCTCGCCCTCTTCCTTTCGTCTTCGTGCTGCCTCGATTCCGCGCCGTGCTCAGTCGTCGAGCGTGGAGATGTAGGCAAGGATATCGCGCAGGTCGGCTTCGCTGAACTTGTTGAGCAGGCCCGGACCCGGTTCTTCCTGCTCGTGCAGGCGACCGTCGCGAAGGAACTCCTTCAACTGGCGATCGAGATACCGTGTGTATTGTCCGCGCAATGCCGGATAGCTGCCCCTGCCGCCGCCGTCCTTGCTGTGGCAGCTGCCACAGGCCTTGTCGTAGAGCAGTGCGCCCTTGCCGACGTCGCCCTCGGCGCGCGGGATCTGCATCACCCGCATCGCAACCGTCAGGCGGGTCAATGCGTCATCGGTCGGTTTGAAATCGGGCATCTGGGTTGGCAGTTCGATTGCGGCCAGATAGGTCGATATGTCCTCGATGTCCCGATCCGACAGTTCGCGCTCCTGGGTGAACGGGAACATGGGAATGTTGATGCGCCTGCGGTCGCGGAACGCGCGCAGTTGCTGGCCGATGTATTTCGCCGACATGCCGGCGAGCCGCGGATACTCGCCGTGCTTGCCGCCTTCGCCGAGATCGCCGTGGCAGGCCGCACAGGTGCCGTTGATGTCGCGGCCGCTGGCGGGGTCGGGCTGGCCGGCGAACGCGCCACCGGCAGCCAGGAGCAGGGAGACGGCCATGCCGCCGCTGATGAATGTGAACTTCACGCTCTTGCCCTCGCGCCGAAAATCGCCGTGCCCACGCGCACGATGGTCGCCCCTGCCATGATCGCGTCCTCCAGGTCGTCCGACATGCCCATCGAAAGCGTATCGAGCTGCATGCCCGCTTCGTTCAGCCGGTCGCGCAGCGCACGCAGGTCGCCGAAGCGGCGTCTCGCCACGGCTGACTCCTGCGCCGGCTCGGGAATCGCCATCAGACCGCGCAGCTTCAGGTTGGGCAAGGCCGCCACCGCCCGGCACAGGTCCGGCGCCTGCTCGGCCGTGCAGCCGCTCTTGCTGGCCTCGCCGCTGACATTGACCTGGACGCAGACCTGGAGCGGCGGCAGTCCCGCCGGCCGCTGCATCGACAGCCGCTCGGCCAGCTTCAGCCGGTCGATGCTGTGCACCCATGCGAAGGCCTCGGCCACCGGGCGCGTCTTGTTGCTTTGCAGGGGGCCGATGAAGTGCCATTCGAGATCGAGATCGGCCAGCGCAGCTGCCTTGGCGACCGCTTCCTGCACATAGTTCTCGCCGAAGGCGCGCTGGCCGCTCTGTGCCGCCAGCCGCACCGCGTCGGCCGGCCAGGTCTTCGACACGGCCAGCAGCGACACCCGGCCGGGGTCGCGCCCGGCCGCCGCGCAGGCCGCGACAATGCGTGACTTAACGGCTTGCAAGTTGGCGGAGATTGATGTCATATATCGACCTCACAGTATACAGAAGCTCGCCCTTCCTTCCCGAGACCAGACCTCATGGATATCACCGAACTGCTCGCCTTCGGCGTCAAGAACAAGGCTTCCGACCTGCACCTGTCCGCCGGACTGCCGCCGATGATCCGCGTCCATGGCGACGTGCGCCGCATCAACCTGCCGCCCATGGAACACAAGGACGTGCACGCGATGGTGTACGACATCATGAACGACGGCCAGCGCAAGCACTATGAGGAAACGCTGGAATGCGACTTCTCGTTCGAAGTGCCGAACCTGGCCCGCTTCCGGGTCAACGCCTTCGTGCAGCACCGCGGCGCCGGCGCCGTGTTCCGGACCATTCCGAGCAAGGTGCTGACGCTGGAGCAGCTCGGCGCGCCGAAGATCTTCAAGGAAATCGCCAACCAGCCGCGCGGCATCGTCATCGTCACCGGCCCGACCGGCTCGGGCAAGTCGACGACGCTGGCGGCGATGCTCGACGAAGTCAACGAGAACGAATACGCACACATCCTGTCCGTGGAAGACCCGATCGAATTCGTGCACGAATCGAAGAAGTGCCTGATCAACCAGCGCGAGGTCGGCCCGCACACACTGTCCTTCGCCAACGCCTTGCGCTCTGCCCTGCGCGAGGACCCGGACGTGATCCTGGTCGGCGAAATGCGCGACCTGGAGACCATTCGGCTGGCCATGACCGCGGCCGAAACCGGGCACCTGGTGTTCGCCACCCTGCACACCTCCTCGGCGGCCAAGACGGTAGACCGGATCGTAGACGTGTTCCCGGCCGCGGAAAAGGAAATGGTCCGCGCCATGCTGTCCGAGTCGCTGCGCGCCGTGATCTCGCAAACGCTGCTGAAGACCAAGGACGGCCAGGGCCGCGTTGCCGCCCACGAGATCATGATCGGCACGCCGGCCATCCGCAACCTGATCCGCGAGAACAAGATCGCCCAGATGTATTCGGCGATCCAGACCGGCCAGGGCCTGGGCATGCAGACGCTGGACCAGAACCTGCAAGACCTGGTGCGACGGAACATCGTCTCGGCGGCGGAGGCGCGCGTGCGCGCGATGAACAAAGACATCTTCCCGGGGTAACCATAGACCATGGAACGCGACGAAGGCCTGAAATTCATGTACCAGCTTCTCACCATGATGGTGCAGAAGAACGGTTCGGACTTGTTCATCACCGCCGGCTTTCCGCCGGCCATCAAGATCGACGGCCGGGTGACGCCCGCGACGACGCAGGTGCTGACGCCGCAGCACACGCTGGAGCTCGCCCGGGCCATCATGAACGACAAGCAGGCGGCGGAATTCGAGGCGAAGAAGGAGTGCAACTTCGCCATCAATCCCTCCGGCATCGGCCGCTTCCGCTGCAATGCCTTCGTCCAGCAGGCGCGGACCGGCCTGGTGCTGCGGACGATCAACACCAAGATCCCGACCTTCGAGGAACTGAAGCTGGCGCCGGTGCTCAAGGACATCGCCATGACCAAGCGCGGCATGGTGCTGTTCGTCGGCGGTACCGGCAGCGGCAAATCGACCTCGCTGGCGACCATGGTCGGCTTCCGCAACGAGAACAGCTTCGGCCACATCATTACCGTCGAGGATCCGATCGAATACGTTCACGAGCACCGGAACTGCATCATCACGCAGCGCGAGGTCGGCGTCGACACCGACGACTGGGAAACGGCGCTGAAGAACACGCTGCGCCAGGCGCCCGACGTGATCCTGATCGGCGAAATCCGCGACCGCGAAACCATGGAGCACGCCATCGCCTTCGCCGAAACCGGCCACCTGTGCATGGGCTCGCTGCACGCCAACTCCACCAACCAGGCGCTCGACCGCATCATCAACTTCTTCCCCGAGGAGAAGCGCGACCAGTTGCTGATGGACTTGTCGCTCAACGTGCGCGCCTTTGTTTCGCAGCGCCTGATTCCGAAGCGCGACGGCAAGGGTCGCATCGCCGCCATGGAAATCATGCTCAACTCGCCGCTGATTTCGGACCTGATCTTCAAGGGCGAAGTCGGCGAGATCAAGGAGATCATGAAGAAGTCGCGCGAGCTGGGCATGCAGACCTTCGACCAGTCGCTGTTCGACCTCTATGAAGGCGGCGAGATCACCTACGAGGATGCGCTGCGCAACGCCGACTCGGTGAACGACCTGCGCCTGCAGATCAAGCTGCACGGCAAGGAAGCCTCCGACCGCGACCTCACGGCCGGCATCAAGCACCTCGACATCGTCTAGGCAAGGCGCCGGCCGCCTAGGGCGCAGCCCGGTCCTGGTGGCGCTGCTGGATCATCTGGTCAAGCAACGAGAACATCTTCATGCTTGCCGCCTCCGCAATCCGGAAGTGCTCCAGGATCCGGTGCCGAAGCGCGGCATCCTGATCCCACTCCGCCTCCGACAGCTCAAACGCGGCCTGCATGTTCTCATGCAGCGCCCCGTGCGGGATTGCCAGTTCGCGATAGGCGGGCAGTCCTTCGAATCCTTCTTCGCGTGCCTTGCCGTCGTACCACAGGCCGAAGCGACACTGATGCACATCCAGCTTGACGGACGCCCGCGATCGCTCGATGTCGCCGCCCGCGACGCCGTTGTAGGCACTCTGCTTGTAGTAGAGGGCGTCCACCTTGGCCAGCGAGGAAATGCTGACGTCCTTGATGAAGGCGATCTGCCCAAGCGCGCGCCGGGCTGATTCGGCCATCGCGACGAACCGCTGTTCGGCGCCGGACGCATGCTCGCTCGATCGATCGGCCATGCCGCGCATTCCCTCGGATTCCTTCAACATGGCCGCCGCATCCGCACGCAGCCGGTCCATGACCACCGAAATCTCGGTGGACGCGCTCTTGCTCTTCTCCGCCAGCTTCCGGACCTCATCGGCAACGACCGCGAAACCCCGTCCCTGTTCGCCGGCCCGGGCCGCCTCGATCGCAGCGTTGAGGGCCAGGAGATTGGTCTGATCGGCGATGTCGGAGATCACGCCGACCGACCGCCGGACATCTTCCGACAGCCGGTTGAGGTCCGCGATGGCGCTGCCGGTCTGGGCAACGCCGCCCGCGATTTCGCGCAGGGCTCCGACAACCTGCATCATCTGGTCCCGGCTGCCTTCCGAGTCCGCCACATTCTGGCGGGACAGGTGCTCCAGTTGATCGTTCGCCTCGGTGATGCCGCGCATGTCGTTCTGGTTCATGCGCAGGTTGGTCAGCAGATTGGCCGAGTTGAGCCGGCCCAGCTCCGACAGCAATTCGTTCCGCTGCTCCAGCCTTGAGTTTTGTCCAAGCACGTCCATCGACTGATTGGTACCGGCCAGCGCATCGCGAAATACCCCGTGGAGTCCGACCGGATCCGCGTGTCGAAGGTAATTGCGCTCGGCCGCGCAGGCGAGCGCGGTTTGCTGCTCGCGGAAACACGCCTCGATCTGGTCGAGCATGTCGTTCATGTGCCAGCAGAGTTGGCCCAGTTCGCTGCGGTCGTCGATGCGGACGATGCGGCCGCCAAGACGGCCATCGGCAACTTCCGCGGCGAGGCTGGTCGCGCGTCGCACGGTCTCGGTCATGCGCCTGGCGCGACTCAGGCACCAAACGCCGAACGCGACACCGGCCACGAGCAGGATCGGCGGCAACCAGGACACGCCAAGCCAGCCCGCCACCGAGGCAGCCAGCAACAGAACACAATAGACGACTACCGTCAGCGTCGTCTCAGAGCGAAAGGATGAACTGGTCATAGGTGACATTCCGGTCGGCAAGTGTTTGCGTCAGCAGGGCGAGGGAAGCGGCGCAGGCGTCGCGCGGGCCGGCCTGCTGTTCCTCCTTGAGCATCGCCCGGTAGACGTCCGCCATGGCGTCGACGGCCGGCCGCTTCGGCGCCCGCCGCACGGAGTAGTAGCCGGTGATCGCGCCGTCCGCGCCACGATCAGCCGTCACGTTGGCGAATACCCAGTAGTGGCTGCCGTCTTTGGCCAGGTTCTTGACGTAGGCGAAACACTCCCGCCGGTCCTGGATGGTGTCCCAGAGAAACTTGAAGACACCGCGCGGCATGTCGGGATGGCGAATTATGTTGTGCGGCGCGCCCAGCAACTCCTCCTCGGTATAGCCCGAGAATTCGATGAAGATGCGGTTGCCGTAGGTAATTCGCCCCTTGAGATCGGTCTTCGAAACAATGAAGTCGTCCGGACGCATCAGCTTTTCGCGGCCGGACGGTGTCACGGCGTATTTCATGACAGCCCCCCTTCTTCCCGTTGCGCGCTTCGGTATTGCCCTACCGCTATCGCGAGTTTAACCGCGATTGCTGCCGGAAACCATGCGGAAACCGTAGAGCCGGCATTCCAGCGGGCCGTTGTAGAGCGGCATCTTGCGCATCGGCTTGAGGCCGATCAGTTTCGGCAGTCGCGTGTCCGCGGACAGCAGCCAGCAGTCCCAGCCGGCGAAGTTGCGCTTGAGCGCGTCGCCGAGTTTCGGGTAGAACGTGGCCAACTCGTCCAGTTCGCCGAGCCGTTCACCGTAGGGTGGATTGCACACCAGCATGCCCGTCGGAGCCGGCGCCCGGCGTTCGAGCAAGTCCGCGCGTTCCACCGTCACGAGGTCGTCGAGACCCGCATGCGCGAGGTTCTGCTCGGCGCGCGCGACGGCATCGGCGGAGTTGTCTGAGCCCCAGATCGCCAAACGGTCGGCCGGGCGGCGTCTCGCCGCGGCTGACTTTTGCAGGTCGCGCCAGAGTTCGGGCTGGAAGGACATCAGCCGCTCCAGGGCGAAGCCGCCCGGTTCGCGACCGAGCCCCGGCGCGTCGTCGAGGCTCATTTGCGCCGCTTCGAGCAGGAAGGTGCCGGAGCCGCACATGGGATCGAGCAGCGGCACCCCCGGCTGCCAGCCGGCCAGGCGCAGGATCCCGGCAGCGAGGTTCTCCTTCAGAGGCGCCTCGACCTTGGCGATCTTGTGGCCGCGCTGCCACAGGGGCTCGCCCGAGGTGTCGAGGTAGAGCGTGGCGCGGTGGTCGGTGAGGAAAAGATGGATGCGCACGTCGGGCGACTTGGTATTGACCGTCGGGCGCTGGCCCGTGGTGTCGCGGAAGACATCGCAAACCGCATCTTTGACGCGCAGGGTAATGAACTCGAGGCTCTTGAGCTTTGATCGCTGCGCGGTGACGTAGATGCGGATCGTGCGCTCGACCGCGAAGCGGCGTGGCCAGTCGACGCTGCGTGCCAATCGGTAGATGTCGTCCTCGCTGTGATAGTCAGCCGTGGCGAGACGCCACAGCACGCGCGTGGCGATGCGCGACTCCAGGTTCATCCGGTAGCAACATGCCTGGTCGCCCTGGAACTCGACGCCGCCATGTACCGGTTTGATCTCGAGCGCGCCGGCCGCGGCGGCATCCTCCGCCAGCAGCGCTTCGAGGCCGCGCGGACAGGGGGCGAAGTAATGCTGTCGGCTCAAAATGGCTTCACCACTGCGAGGACGACGATGGTCAGCAGCAGCAGCACGGGCGCTTCGTTGAAGAAGCGGTACCAGACATGCGAGCGCGCGTTGCGACCGGCGGTGAAATCCTTGAGCAGCTTGCCGCAGTAGAAGTGGTAGCCGAGCAGGCCGACCACCAGCGCGGTCTTGACGTACAGCCAGTCGCCGGCAAAACCGTAGCCAAACCAGAGCCAGAGCCCGAAGATCACGGCCAGCAGGCCGATCGGGGTGACGAACCTGTAGAGCTTGCGCGCCATGACCAGCAGGCGATCGCGTTCCGCGCCGCTGTCGGCGGGCACCATGGCGAGGTTCACGAAGATGCGCGGCAGGTAGAAGAGGCCGGCGAACCAGCTGACCACGAAGAAGATGTGGAAAGCCTTTATCCAGAGCATGAGTGTCCTTTCGCGGCGGCGATGCCGGCGTCGACGTTGGCATAGCGGAACCGGAAGCCCAGTTCCCGTTTCAGCCGGCGATTGTCGAGTCGCCGGGATTCGTTCATGAACGACAGCTGCGTTTGCGGCAGGGTGCCTGGCGTATCGCCACGACTGACTCTTGGCGGCCGCGGCAGACCGAAGGCATCGGCCAGCTTGTCGAACCAGTCGCCCATCGGCAGGTCGGAATCGTCGCTGGCGTTGTAGGCGCGGTTGCTGCGCCCGTAGGCGAGCGCAGCGATACAGGCGCGGCCGAGGTCCTCGGCATGAATATGGTTGGTGTAGGAATCGTCCTCCGGCCGCCATACCGGCAAGCCCTTCCGGAGCCGTTCCAGCGGTAGGCGGTCGGCGGCGTAGATGCCGGGTGCGCGCAATATCGAAACCCGGCAGCGCGACTCGGTTCCGAACCGCCGCAGGCAGCGTTCGGCGTCGACCCGTCGTTTCGCGCGCGCGGTTTGCGGGTGCGTGCGACGCGCCTCGGTTACCCGCGCACCGGCGCAGTCGCCGTACACGCCGCTGGTGCTTATGTACACAAGGCGCCGTGGTAGACTGCCGCGGCGCAATGCGGCGATGAGCCGCCGCGTGCGCGGATCGGAATTGCCTTGATCTGGCGGTGGTGCACTGTGCAGCACGGCGTCGGCCAACCCGGCCAGGCGACGCAGGCTCGACGCCCGATCGAGATCGCCGATGATCTGCGTCACACCCTGTGCCGCAAGCGCCGCATCACTTTGTCGCACCAGGACATAGATGCGCCAGCGGCGGGTCAGGTCGGGGAGGATTCGGCGTACCACGTCGCCGCAACCAACAATAAGCAGTCTTTGCACCGGACGATTATCGCATGGCCCATACCGTCACCCTCCAGCCCAGCGGCCACACCTTCGCCGTACCCGACGGCACGACGCTCCTGCAAGCCGCGCTCGATGCCGGGTTGACCCTGCCCTATGGCTGCCGCAACGGCGCCTGCGGTTCCTGCAAGGGCAAGGTCGTCGCCGGAAAGGTCGATCATGGCAAGGCCGAAGAGCATGCCCTGACGCCGGAAGATCGGGCCGGCGGACTCGCCCTTACCTGTTGCGCCACGGCGCTTTCCGACATCGTCCTCGAAGTTCACGAAGTCAGCAGCCAGAACGACATCCCCGTGAAGACCATGCCCTGCCGCGTACACGAGCTGCGCAAGGTGGCCGACGATGTGATGGTGATGCGCCTCAAGTTGCCGACCAACGAGCGCCTGCAATTCCTCGCTGGCCAGTACATCGAATTCCTGCTGCCCGAGGGCAAGCGTCGCGCGTTCTCGCTCGCCAATGCACCGCACGAGGATGACCTGCTCGAACTGCACATCCGCTACATTGCCGGCGGCAACTTCACGGCGCAGGTCTTCTCGACCCTGAAGGTGAAGGACATCCTGCGCTTCGAGGGTCCGCTCGGCACCTTCCGCCTGCGCGAGGAATCGGACAAGCCGATGGTGATGGTCGCGGGCGGCACCGGCTTCGCGCCGATCAAGGCGCTGGTCGAGCACGCCATCCACAACCACATCAAGCGTCCCATCGCCCTCTACTGGGGCGCCAAAAACCGGGCCGAGCTCTACCTGCCGGACCTGCCGCAACAATGGGCAGCCTCGCATCCGCACATCACCTTTGTTCCCGTACTGTCCGAGCCGACCGCCGGCGATGCCTGGACCGGTCGCACCGGCCTGGTGCACCAGGCGGTGCTGGAGGACCTCGCCGACCTTTCGGGCTACCAGGTCTATGTCTGCGGTGCGCCAGTGATGGTCGAGGCTGCGCAGCGCGATTTCTGCGCCCGCGGCCTGCCCGCCGACGAGTTCTTCGCCGATGTCTTTTCCTACGCCGCCAAGGCAGAGAAAAAATGAACCCCGCCCTGATCCGCCGCGAACCCGTCCTCAACCGCCAGCAAACCATCACCGCCTCGCGTCTGGTGGTGCACGCCGACTCCAGCGCATTGGCGGCACAAGCGCTCAACGAAGTCGCCGACGTCTGGCCCGGCGCGCGCAGCGTCTTCGTCGGCCTGGCCGGCTGCCTGCCGGACCATGACCTGCTCGAGTGGAGCGCGCCGGAGAACGTCCTGCTCGAGGTGGCTGCCGTCGGCCTCGAAGCGCCCGCGACGCGGCAACTGGTCGGCGAACTGGCCGCGGCGGGCGTGCCGCTTTGCCTGGAAGGCTACACCCCCGGCGCGGCGTTGCCGGCCGAACTGCCGTTCCGCTTCCTGCTCGCCGACGGCATCGCGCAACCGATGGTGCTCTCGGCGCCCGGCATTCCCATCGCCACCGGGCTTGCCGACCTGCCGGCCTTCTTGAATGCCACCACGGGCGGCTACGACGGCGCGGCCGGCTGGTTCTTCCTGCACGGCCGCAAGCCGAGTGACAAACTGAATCCCAGCCATGCCCAGATCGTGCGCGTGCTGAATCTGGTCCGGCGCAACGCCGAAACCAAGGATATCGAGGTCGCGCTCAAGCAGGACGTCACGCTGTCCTACAAGCTGCTGCGCTACATCAACTCGGCCGGCTTCGGCCTGTCCTGCGAGATCGAGTCCTTCCGGCACGCCGTCGCCATCCTCGGCTACGAAAAGCTCAACAAGTGGCTGTCGCTGCTGCTGGTCACCGCCAGCAAGGACCCGGCAGCACCGGCACTGATGCAGACCTCGGTGGCCCGCGGTCGTTTCATGGAGATCCTCGGCAAGGACTACTTCGACAAGTCGGCGCTCGACAATCTCTTCATCACCGGTGCCTTCTCGCTGCTCGGCGTGCTGCTTGGCACCCGCATCGAAGCCATCCTCCAGGAAATGCACCTGCCCGAGCCGGTGGTCGATGCCCTGCTGCACGGCCAGGGCACCTACGCTGCCCTGCTCGACCTTGCGCTCGCCTGCGAAGAGGGCAGCTCTGCGGACCTGGTGCAGAAGGCCGCCGCGCTGGGCATCAGCGTTGCCAAGCTCAACCACGCGCAAATCGAAGCGCTGGCCTTCGCCGATTCCCTACAGTTCAACTGACGGTCATTCGCCCAGGTAGGCGGCGCGGACACGTGGGTCGGCGGCCAGCACGTCTGCCTTGTCGGCCAGGGTGATGTCGCCGCTTTCCATCACATAGCCGCGCGAGCAGACTTCCAGCGCGAGCTTGGCATTCTGTTCGACCAGCAGGATGGTGACGCCCTGCGCGGCGACGGCACGAACCACCTCGAACACCTTCTGCACCATCAGCGGCGCGAGGCCCATCGACGGCTCGTCGAGCAACAACAGCTGCGGCCGGCCCATCAACGCTCGGCCGATGGCCAGCATCTGCTGCTCGCCGCCCGACAGCGTGCCGGCCAACTGGCTGCGCCGCTCCTTCAGGCGTGGCAGCAGTTCATGAATCCGGTCGAGGTCGGCCGCGACTTCGCCGCTCTCGTGGCGTGGGCGGTGGTAGGCGCCCATCGCGAGATTCTCCGCAACAGTCAGCCGTGAGAACACGCCGCGCCCCTCGGGAACCAGCGCCAGCCCGCGTGAAATCGGCGCGTGGCCGGGCAGGCGGTCGAGTCGGTCGCCGCGATAGCGCATCTCGCCCTTCGACGGCAGCATGCGCGCCAGCGCCTTGAGCGTCGTCGTCTTGCCCGCCCCGTTGGCGCCGATCAGGCAGACCATCTCGCCCTGCTCGACCGCGAAAGAGATACCCTTCACGGCGGCGATGCCGCCGTAGCGAACCTCCAGGTTCAGGACGTCAAGCAGCGCCGCCAAGGTAGGCCTCGATCACTTTCGGATTCCTCTGCACGCTCGCCGGCACGTCCTCGGCGATCTTCTCGCCGTAGTCGAGTACGGCGACGCGGTCGCACAGTCCCATCACCAGCTTGACGTCATGTTCGATCAGCAACACGGTAAGGCCATCGGCGCGCAGCCCTTCGATCAGCGACTTCAAGGAGGCGGTTTCGGTGGCGTTCATGCCCGCGGCCGGCTCGTCGAGCGCCAGGAGCTTCGGATCGGTGGCGAGCGCACGGGCGATCTCCAGTCGCCGCTGATCGCCGTAGGCCAGATGGCGGGCAATGTCGTCGGCACGGTGTTCGATGCCCACGTAGCGCAGCAGCTCATCGGCACGGCGGCGCAGCGCCGCTTCTTCGGCGCGCGTGGCGCGATCGCGCAACACGGCGCCGACGACGCCTGCCCTGGTGCGCGAATGGCGCCCCACCATGACGTTCTCGCGCGCCGTCATGTTGGCGAACAGGCGGATGTTCTGGAAGGTACGGGCAATCCCGGCCTTCGCGACCTCGTGCGGACTCGACAGGCGCAACGCCGCGCCGCAAAAGCCGATCTCGCCGCCATCGCGTTGATACAAGCCCGTGAGCGCGTTGAAGAAGGTCGTCTTGCCGGCGCCGTTGGGCCCGATCAGGCCGTAGATCTCGCCCGCGTTGATCGTGAGTGAAACGTCCTTCAGCGCCTGGACGCCGCCGAAGTACTTGGTTACGCCGCGGGCCTCGAGCAGGACCGTCACTTCGCCAACTCGCGTCGGTGGCGAGGCTCCGGCCAGAGGCCGGCCGGCCGGTAGAGCATGACGGCGATCAGCGCCAGGCCGAACAGCAGCATGCGCAGCGCCTCGGGGTCGAGCAGCACCTTGCCGAACATGGCCTGCTGCATCGGTCCGGCGCCGTGGCGGAAGGCCTCGGGCAACACGGTCAGCATCAGTCCGCCGAGGACCACGCCCGGAATGTGGCCCATGCCGCCCAGCACCACCATGCACAGCACCATGACCGACTCCATCAGGCCGAAGCTTTCGGGCGACACGAACTCCTGGAAGCCCGCAAACAGGCCGCCGGAAACCCCGCCGAAGGTCGCCCCCATGGCGAACGCCAGCAGCTTGACGTTGCGGGTGTTGATGCCGCAGGCCTTGGCGGCAATCTCGTCCTCGCGGATCGCCACCCAGGCGCGGCCGATGCGCGAGTCCTGTAGCCGGATGCCAACGAAAACGATCCCCAGCGCCAGCACCACGAACAGGTAGTAGTAAAGCATCACGCCGGAAAAGGTGATGCCGAGGAATTCCACCGGCTTCGACAGCGGCTGGCCGAACACCGAGATCGGATCGATGCGGGCGATGCCCTTGGGGCCGTTGGTGATGTTGATCGGCGTGTTGAGGTTGTTGAGGAAGATGCGGATGATCTCGCCGAAGCCGAGCGTAACGATGGCGAGATAGTCGCCGCGCAGGCGCAGCGTCGGCGCGCCCAGCAGCACGCCGAACAGCCCCGCGACCGCCGCCCCCAGCGGCAGGATGGCCCAGGCCGGCCAGTGGATGCCGAAGTGCGGCGAGGCCAGCAGCGCGTAGAGATAGGCGCCGACGGCGTAGAAGGCGATGTAGCCGAGGTCGAGCAGCCCGGCGAAGCCGACCACGATGTTGAGGCCGAGCGCCAGCATGATGTAGAGCGCCGCAAAATCGAGCACGCGCACCCAGGCGTTGCCGAGGCTGGCACCGACGACGATGGGCGCGAGCGCCAGCGCCGCGCCGATCAGCGCCATGCCGAGCCACGACTTCCTAGGCACGTTCGGCAAGCTTCTCTCCCATCAGCCCCGAAGGCCTGAATATGAGAACGACGATCAGCACGAAAAAGGCGAACACATCCTGGTAATGCGAGCCGAGCACGCCGCCGGTGAGATCGCCGATGTAGCCTGCACCGAGTGCCTCGATGACGCCGAGCAATATTCCGCCGACCATGGCGCCGGCGAGATTGCCGATGCCGCCGAGCACGGCGGCGGTAAATGCCTTGAGGCCGAGGATGAACCCCATGTGATAGTGGGCGATGCCGTAATTGGCGGAGACCAGCACGCCGGCCAGCGCCGCCAGCGCCGAGCCGATCACGAAGGTAAGCCCAATGATGCGATTGGCGTCCACGCCCATCAGGCCGGCGATGGCGGGATTCTCGGCGGTGGCGCGCATGGCACGGCCCAGTTTGGTTCGATTGACCAGCATCATTAACCCGGCCATGGTGATCGCGGCAACTGCGACGATGATGACCTGGACTTCGGTAAACGTGGCGCCGAGCACCTCGTGGGTCGCGGCGGGCAGAAGCGGGGGTACCGAATGGTAGCTGCGGCCCCAAGTCAGCATGGCCAGTTGTTGCAGCACGATCGAAACGCCGATGGCGGTAATCAGCGGCGCCAGCCGCGGCGCGTTGCGCAGCGGCCGATAGGCGACGCGCTCGATGGTGAAACCGAGGGCCATGCAGACCAGTGCCGCCGCGAGAAGGCCGATCAGCACGACCACCGGCCCGGGCAGGCCGCTGTCGGCGAGCAGGCGGATCACGGTCAGCGATGACAGCGCGCCGATCATCACCACTTCGCCGTGGGCGAAATTGATCAGGCCAAGGATGCCGTAGACCATGGTGTAACCGAGCGCGACCAGTGCGTAGATGCTGCCCAGGGTCAGGCCGTTGATTAGCTGCTGGAGGAAGATATCCACGGCGCGATGATAAGCTACCCCGCTTCCCCCAGAAAGCGTTCCAGACGGCGATCGGCGGCGAAGGCGACGTTGAAGCGCAGCCACGGCGAGGGTTGCATCTGCGGGCGGAAGACGTTGCCCGGCGCCAGCACGATGCCGGCGGCGGCGGCACGGCTGGCGAGCCTCGCCGCGTCGGCCAGGCCCGGCATGCGCGCCCAGGCGAACATGCCGCCGGTGGGCTCCGCATAGAGTTCCAGGCCGGTGCGCTCGAGCATGCGCAGCGTTGCCGTCGTCCGTTCCGCGAGCCGGCCGCGCAGTCGTTCGAGGTACTTGCGGTAATGGCCTTCGACCAGCATCGAGTGCACCAGGCGCTCCGCAAATTCGGAGGTCGGAAGCGAGGCGAGCAGCTTGGCGTCGGTCAGCACCCCCGCCAGTTCCCGGTGGCAAGCGAGGAAGCCGACACGGAAATCGGCCGACAACGTCTTGGAAAAGCTGCCGATGTAGATAACGCGTTCGAGCTGGTCGAGCGCCGCCAGGCGCGTCGTCGGCCGGTTCTGGAAGTCGCAGTAGGCATCGTCCTCGACGATGACGAAATTGTGCTGGTCGGCGAGTTTGAGCACTTGGTGGGCCACCGCCGGCGAGAGATTGGCAGCAGTCGGGTTTTGCAGTGCCGAATGCGTGAAGAATGCCTTGGGTTGATGTTGGGCGAGCAGGCTGCGCATGGCTTCGACATCGGGGCCGTCGATGTTGCGCGGCACACCGATCAGGCAGGCGCCCTGCATGCGCAGCTTGCCGAACAGCGTCCAGTAGCCCGGGTCGTCGACGAACACGCAATCACCGGGCTTGAGAAAATGGCGTGCGACGAGATCGAGCGCCTGGGTCGCGCCGAGCGTCAGCACGATTTGCGCCGGCTCGACGCCGATGCCGAGTTCGGCAAGTGTGCGCTGCAACTGCTGGCGCAGCGGCAGATGGCCCTGGGGCGTGCCATAGGAGGTGAGGTGCACGTCCTCGCGCCTTGCCAGGCTGCGCAGGTTGCGGCGCAAACCCTCTTCGTCCATCCATTCGGGCGGCAGCCAACCCGAGCCGACCTTGAGCTTGTTTCCTTCCGGCCTGTCGAAGCCCTGACGCAACAGCCAGACGACATCGACGGCGCGATCGACCGGCGCCTCGCTCGCTTCGGCGGCGGGCGCGACCCGCGGCGCGACGAAGAAGCCTGCGCCGCGGCGCGATTGCAGGTAGCCCAGGGCAACCAGCCGGTCGTAAGCCTCGACGACGGTAAAACGCGAAACGCCATGGCTCTCGGCGAGACGCCGGATCGGCGGCACCTGGGCGCCGGGCCGCAACAGGCGATCGTCGATGCGGCGACGCACGCCATCGACAATCTGGTCGACCAGAGGCATGCCCTGGTCGGGATCGAGGCTCAGTTCGAGCATGGACTTCCCTTTCTCCCGGTGCTGTCACGGTCGCGGTGCCGGTACAGCATCCGGCGACGCCTGGCGCACTGTACCTGTCTGTCCGCATAAGTGTCCGTTATTGTCAGGTCACATGCAAGCGGGAGAATGACATGGCACGGATGGGAGTTCCTCGGATCGGCTTTCTGGTCGCGCTGTTGTTGCTCGCGGCCGGTTGCGATGTCAAACCGGCGACGCAGCACGAAGCGGTTGCGGACCACACGCTGTTCGTCGCCGACAGCCGCAACGGGCAGGTACGGGTATTCGACTTGCGCAACGGCCCGGTCATGCGCGCGATGCTGATCGCACCGGCACGTCGCACCGTGCTCGGCTTGCGGCTCGATGCCGCCGGCGAGCGCCTCTGGGTGCTCGGGAACGATGCCCTCTACGCCTACGATGCCCGGAGCCTGGTGTTGCAGCGGCAACTCGCGCTGCCGACCAACACTGCCGCCGCTCGCGCCCTCGATCTGCTCGAAGACGGCACGCCGCTGCTCGTAAGTGCCGGCCGGCGCTACCCGATACGCGCCGGCGGCTGATCCCGGTCGGCGGGCCTACTTTGCTTCTGCCGGTGCCGCCATTGCACCGATCGTCTCCAGCGCCTCCCACTTGCCGCCCTTGGCGACGTAGAGGCTGACGGCGCCATCCTTGAGGTCGCCGTTTTCGTCGAACTGGATGCGGGTCGTCACGCCTTGATAGTCGGTCTTGGGCAGCTCGGCCAGAATCTTGGCGGAATCGCCGGACTGGGCGCGCTTGATCGCCTCGACCACGACCATTACCGCGTCGTACGCGTACGGCGCATACAACTGGATGTCGCCGTACTTGGCCTTGAAGCGCTCGATGAAGGCCGGACCGCCCGGCATCTTCTCGTACGGGATGCCCGGTAACGAACAGTAGTGGCCTTCGGAGGCATCGCCGGCGTTCTTGACGAACTCGGTGGTGCAACCGCCGTCGCCCATCAGCAGCCTCGACTTCAGGCCGAGTTGCTTCATCTGCATGGCCATCGGCGCGGCCTGCGGATCCATGCCGCCGTAGAAGATGAGGTCGGGCTTCTTGCCCTTGATCTTGGTCAGGATCGCCTTGAAGTCGACGGCTTTGTCGTCGGTGTGCTCTTCCGCGATGACCTTGACGCCGGCAGCAACGGCGGATTTCTTGAACTCGGTGGCGAGGCCTTCGCCATAGGCGGTCTTGTCGTCGACGATGGCGACTGTCCTGGCCTTGAGCTGATTGCCGGCGTAAGCGCCGAGCACCTTGCCCTGCTGCTCGTCGTTGGCCATGACGCGGAAGGCCGTCTTGAAGCCCTGATGCGTATAGGTCGGGTTGGTGGCGGAGGGCGAGACTTGCGGCATGCCGGCATCGGAATAGATTTTCGAGGCCGGGATGGTGGTACCGGAATTCAGGTGGCCGATGACAGCGTTGACCTTGGCGTCGGTGAACTTCTGCGCCACCAGGATGCCCTGCTTCGGGTCGGCCTGGTCGTCCTCGCCCTGCAGCACGAGCTTCAGCGGCTGGCCGGCGATGGTGATCCCCGCGGCATTGGCGTCATCGACCGCCAGGCGGGCGCCGTTTTCATTGTCCTTGCCAATGTGGGCTTGCGGGCCGGTCAGCGGCGCCGAGTGGCCGAGCTTGACGATCAGCGGTTGCGGGGCGGCCGCCTGGGGCGCGGGAGCTGTTGCGGGCGCGGCTTCTTCCTTCTTGCCGCAGCCAACCGCGATCAATGCAGCAGCGACTGCAACGGACAATGTCTTGACGGGAAAGCGCATGCGGGTCTCCGAAGTATGGGGGCGATGGACGGCCGATTCTGCGCGGGCCAAAAAGGCTTGTCAATTGACGACAAACCCGGACAAACGACGACAAAAAGCCCGCCGAAGCGGGCTTTCTACGGGCGTCGGGGCTGGCTTACTTGGCGCCGGCGAGAATCCACTTGACCAGCGCCTTGATGTCGGCGTCCTTGACCGTCGAGTTCGGCGGCATGGGAACCGTGATCCCTTGCTCCTTCCAGGCACCCGTGCCGCCCTTCTTCACCTTCTCGATCAGCCGGGCCTCGGCAGCCGGGTCGTTCGCGTACTTCTTGGCGACATCCTGATAGGAGGGACCGACCAGCTTCTTGTCGGCGGTATGGCATGCCAGGCAGTTGCTCTTCTTGGCCAGGTCGGCATTGGCCATCGCGTTGGTGGCGAGCATGGCGGTCGCGGCGACCAGGACAGCGTGAATCAGTTTCATCGAGGGATCCTCAAAGGCGTTGTTGGTCAGTCAGGGCAGGCGGAAAGTCTAGCGGAAATCAGGATGCATGCAAAACGCCGCCTGGTACGGGACAAGTAACGTCGGAGCAGCCGGGGGCGTTGACCGGAGCATCGTCTCGCGCGGTCGCCTCCTCCAGCGCCATCAGCAGCGTGGCCGTGCCGCCACCGGATCGGGCCAGCTGCGGCAGGAAGAGGCGCAGCGTTCGCTCGGCCGCCTCGACATAGCGGACGTCGCCCTGCCGACGACCCAAACGGAGCAAAGCGAGAGCGGCGACCGCGTTGCCGCCTGGCATGGAGTTGTCGTGGCCGGGCTTTGGCCGATGAATCAGTGTTTCGTGATCGTCGGCGGTGAAATGGAAGCCGCCGTTCGTCTTGTCCTCATAACGATCGAGCAGGACGTCGGCCAGTTCGGTGGCGAACGTCAGGTCGCCCGGACGGCTGTCGGCGCTCATGAGTTCCTGCACGGCCAGCAGCAGGAAGGCGTAATCGTCCAGATAGCCGGCGAGGTGTGCCCGGCCGTGCCGTGCCGTTGCCAGCAGGCGACCGCGTTGCCACAGCGTCGATTGCAGGAAGTCCAGCGCCCGACGGGCGGCGGCAAGCCAGTCCGGACGGGCGAAGATGCGCCCGGCCCGCGCCAAACCCTCGATCATCAGGGCGTTCCAGGCAGTAAGCACCTTGTCGTCACGGTCCGGACGGACGCGGGTCTCCCGCTGCGCGAGAAGCTTCGCGCGCAGGTTGGCAAGCAGCAACGCATCCGTCTGCGCGACCGGTGCGGCGACCCGAAGGTGCCAATCGGTACGCTCGAAGTTGGGCGGCCCGTCGAGGCCCCAATGATCCCGGGCGACCCGCCATTCGTCGGCGGAAACGAGGGCGAGGATGGCCTCGCGATCCCAGACGTAGTAGCGTCCTTCTTCGCCTTCCGAGTCGGCATCCAGCGAGGACGCGAAGGCGCCGTCCGGCAACTGCATCTCGCGCATGGCCCATGCGGCCGTTTCCGCCACGACGCGCGCGAACAGCGGATCCGGATTGAATTCCCAGGCTTCGGCGTAGAGACCGAGCAGCTGCCCGTTGTCGTAGAGCATCTTCTCGAAATGGGGAATCTCCCAACGCTCGTCGACGCTGTAGCGGCAGAAGCCGCCGCCGAGCTGATCGTAAATGCCGCCCTCGGCCATGCGCGTGAGCGTCGTCAGCGCGGCTTCGCGGGCGCGGCCGTCGCCGGCGCGGGCTTGCCGCAGCAGGAACGCCAGATCGCTGGCATGCGGAAACTTGGGCGCACCGCCGAAGCCGCCGAAGCGCGAATCGTAGTTGCGCAGCAGGAAGTCGCGCCCGGCCCGGATTGGCCGATCGTCGAGTCGATCAAGGCTGACTTTCGGGGCCGATTGTGGCAATGTGCCGGCCAGCATTTCGCGCAGCGAACGGTTCTGTTCGGCGATGTCGTCCGGACGCTGGCGATGGATGTCGGCGACATTCCGGCACAGGTCGGGGAATGCCGGCAGGCCGTGGCGCGACACATTGGGGAAGTAGGTGCCGCCGAAGAAAGGTGTGCCGTCGGCCGCAAGGAACATGGTCAAAGGCCAGCCGCCCGGCCGGCCGGTCAGCATCTGGTGGGCGCTCTGGTAGATCTGGTCCAGGTCCGGCCGTTCCTCGCGGTCGACCTTGATGCTGATGAACAGCTCGTTCATCACCGCCGCCACCGCCGGATCCTCGAAGGACTCGTGCGCCATCACATGGCACCAGTGGCAGGCCGAATAGCCTATCGAAAGCAGGATGGGCTTGCCGGACTCACGGGCGAGCGTGAGCGCTTGCTCGCTCCATGGGAACCAGTCAACGGGGTTGTCGGCGTGCTGGAGGAGATAGGGCGACGTCTCGCCGGCGAGGCGGTTGGGCATGGCAGTCCTTGGTTGCGGCTAATGTTGACCAATTTAGTCGACAACACGCCATGCCCGCAACAAGGGCAATCAGCAGCCCTGCGACCACATCTGGTCACTGTAGCGCCGCTTCTGTTCCCGCAGACCGTCCATCGATGCCGCCGATCCGCCGCGACGTTCCTGGCTTTCGATGCGCTCGACACTTTCGCGCAGGCTGGCGCAGCGCTGTTCCTTGGCCGCGACTTCCCGCTGCGCCCGCTCTTGCTGGTATCGCTGGTCGGCCTGCTCTGCGGCCCGCGCCTCCGCCTGCGCAGCGGCCGAACCCGCCTGCGAGACAGCCGCCGACCGGCTTGCGTCGGAGGCCGAATCCGTGGAAACCTCGGTCACCTCGCCGCCCTCGATCTTGACCACGAAGTCGCGGGCAACCTGCTTGGACTTGCGGTAGGTCCAGACGAGTGTTTCGCCGCTCTTGGTGCTTACCTTGTGAACCCGCTCCGGCTCGCCGTAGGCCTTGCGAACGTCGTCGGCCTTCATGCCGGGCGCGGGCACGGCATCCGGCGCCTTGGCTTCCAGCAGCCCCGGCACGCGCTTCACTTCCTTGGCGGCGGGACGGTCGCCATAGTGAACCTTGCCCTTCTCATCCACCCAGCGATAAACCTGCGCTTGCGCGCATAGCGGCAGGGCCGCCAGCACCAGCAAGACTGCCTTGTTCACGACTGCCTCCCGATAATGCCGATGAAATGCGGCGATGATACCCGCATCAGCGCGCAAGCAGGGCGCGCCACCAGCGGCGGCGGCCTTCGGGCGGCTGGCGTTCGGCTTGCAAATCCTCGGGCGGAACCCGGCACATGATCCAGCCGGGCAGCGGCGGATTGTTCGAAAAACCGCAGGAAACGCCGAGGTTGTTGGGATCGTAGATCTTTATGAAAGTCGGCGTGTCGAGATTGTCCGCGTAGACGATGCCGCAGTAGTCGTGGCGATGATCGTCATGCAGCAGCGCATCCACACGCTTGACGAATTCCGCGGCAGTCTGCGCCGGTGCGGGCGCGGTCGGCACGTCCTCGCCCACCGCGTAGAGATACCAGCCATCGCCACCGACACGACCCCAGAAGGCTGTCAGTTGCTCCCACGACATCACCGCCCAGAGCCGGCCGGTGTTGAGGTCGTGAAAGACGCTCACTTCTCGAGTTGCGACACGTCGCGCACCGCGCCCATGTCCGCCGAAGTCGCCATCGCCGCGTAAGCGCGCAGGGCCGCCGAAACTTCGCGTTGCCGTCCGGCCGGCTTCCACGCGGCGGCGCCCTTCGCTTCCATCGCCGTCCGGCGTGTCGCCATGACTGACTTTTCCACGGCGAGGTGGATGCGCCGGTTCGGGATGTCGATCTCGATGGTGTCGCCTTCCTCAATGAGGCCGATCGCGCCGCCCGCAGCCGCTTCCGGCGAGGCATGGCCGATCGACAGGCCGGAAGTGCCGCCCGAGAAGCGGCCGTCGGTGAGCAATGCGCACTGTTTGCCCAGCCCCTTCGACTTGAGATACGAGGTCGGATAGAGCATCTCCTGCATGCCCGGTCCGCCCTTCGGCCCTTCGTAGCGGATCACCACCACGTCGCCGGCGACGATCCGGTCGCCGAGGATCTTCTCGACCGCTTCTTCCTGCGACTCGCAAACGCGCGCGCGGCCGGTGAACTTGAGGATGCTGTCATCGACGCCGGCCGTCTTGACGATGCAGCCCTTCTCGGCGATGTTGCCGAACAGCACCGCCAAGCCGCCGTCCCGCGAATACGCGCTGGCCTGGTCGCGGATGCAGCCCTGGCTGCGATCGAGATCAAGTTCAGGGTAGCGGCGATCCTGCGAAAACGCCACCTGCGTCGGCACCCCCCCGGGGGCGGCGCGGAAGAAATCGAACACGCGGGTGTCGTGCGCCTGCATGACGTCCCACTGCTCCATGGCGCCCTTGAGCGTGCGGGCATGCACCGTATGCGCGTGGTGGTGAATGAGGCCGGCGCGATCCAGTTCGCCGAGGATGCCCATGATGCCGCCGGCGCGATGCACGTCCTCCATGTGGTACTTCTGCGTCGCCGGCGCCACTTTGGCAAGGCAAGGCACCTTGCGCGACAGGCGGTCGATGTCGGCCATGGTGAAGTTCACTTGCGCTTCCTGCGCGGCGGCAAGCAGATGCAGCACCGTGTTGGTCGAACCACCCATGGCGATGTCGAGCGACATGGCGTTCTCGAACGCCTCGAACGTGGCGATCGAACGCGGCAGCACCGTGGCGTCGTCGTTCTCGTACCAGCGCTTGCAGAGCTCGACGATCAACTGTCCTGCCAGCAGAAAGAGCTGCTTGCGATCGGCGTGCGTGGCCAGCAGCGAGCCGTTGCCCGGCAGCGACAGGCCCAGCGCCTCGGTCAGGCAATTCATCGAGTTGGCGGTGAACATGCCGGAACACGAGCCGCAGGTCGGGCAGGCCGACCGCTCCAGTGCACTCATGTCGGCGTCGGAGTTCTTGCTGTCAACGGCCTCCACCATGGCATCGACCAGGTCGACCATGCGCATGGCGCCGTGCCACTGCACCTTGCCTGCCTCCATCGGGCCACCGGAAACGAACACCGCCGGAATGTTCAGGCGCAGTGCAGCCATCAGCATGCCCGGGGTGATCTTGTCGCAGTTGGAAATGCAGACCATCGCGTCGGCGGTGTGCGCGTTGCACATGTACTCGACCGAGTCGGCGATCAGGTCGCGCGAGGGCAGCGAATACAGCATGCCGCCGTGGCCCATCGCGATGCCGTCGTCGATGGCGATGGTGTTGAACTCCTTGGCGATGCCGCCGGCCGCCTCGATCTCGCGCGCGACCAGTTGCCCCATGTCCTTCAGATGCACGTGGCCCGGCACGAACTGGGTGAAGGAGTTGACCACGGCGATGATGGGCTTGCCGAAGTCGCCGTCCTTCATCCCGGTGGCGCGCCATAGCGCGCGCGCGCCGGCCATGTTGCGGCCGTGGGTCGAGGTGCGGGAGCGGTACTGGGGCATGGCGAATCTCCTGGAGGCGGAAAAGGAATTTTACCGCCAGCCGGGAGCCGCCGGCCACCTAGAACAGGTATGCCGCCTTGAGGCCGATCTCCCGGGTCTTGTTGGCCGGCTCCCACACAGCCCATCTCTCGGTCCCGAGCGTGGTGGTCACGCGAATGTCGGCAGTGTCGGATGTCTTGATGCGCCAAAGGCTGGCATACGGGCTGATCGACCAGCGGTCCAGGCGATATGCGGCCGACAGCCGCCAGCCGTAACCGCGATGCTGATGATTGACGACATCGGGTACATCCGTCCAGCGGCCGTAGCCCTCGATGTCCGACAGCCGCGTGTCTTGCCGCCCCCGAATCAGGCGATCGTACTCGATCGTCGTCACCACCCGCGCCCGGTTGGGCAGGGAGAAGCCATGGCTGACGCCGATCGGCACGGTCAGGTACTGGCTTTCCCGGCGGTATCCGACTGCCCCGGTGCTGGTCGTTCCGCGCAAGTCGTTATACAGGTAGCGATATCCCACCCCGACGTGCGGCGACACGGTGTGGCGCCCGAACACGAGATCCCGGCCGACCACCCAGCGGTTCTCGAAATACCAGTCCTGCACGTTCCTCATGGACCCGCTACCGCGGTAGTCCGCGTCGCCTGCGGCGCGCCGTAGCGCCCCCCGCACGAACCATCCTTCGCGGAACGTGAAGGCAATCGAATAGTCGATGCCGACCTTCACGGCAGTCAGGGACATTCCGGACTCGGAGTACTCGTAGTCCGATACCAAGACGCCGAGTTCCTGCGCGATGCCCACCGGGGCAGCGGCGTGCTGCGCAAACGCCGCTCCCGCGCCGAGCGCACATATTGCGGCCATCGCGCCGCCATGCGCGGCCCGTTCATATCTCATGCTCGCTCGTTCCTCCCGGGGACCGCAAGACTCGTTTGTCATTTTTCGTCGTCATCGCCGGCCGTCGATTCCGGCCATGGCCACGTCACCGGTCATGGTGACGAAAGTCCCGCGATAGAATTGTGATTCTAGCCTAGACAAGCGCGCGCAATGCTCATCCACCCGCAGTTCGATCCGGTCGCAATCAACCTCGGTCCGCTGGCGGTTCGCTGGTACGGACTGATGTATCTCGCCGGTTTCATCGCCTTCCTGCTGATGGGCAGACGGCGGGCGGCCAGCCAGCCGTGGCATGGCATCGCCGCGCAGGATCTGGACGACCTGCTTTTTTACGGCGTTCTCGGCGTGATCGTCGGCGGGCGCCTTGGCCAGGTGCTGTTCTACGAACCGGCCTACTACGCGGCGCATCCGCTGGAAATCCTGGCCGTCTGGAAAGGCGGCATGAGCTTCCACGGCGGCTTCCTCGGCGTACTGG
>JAEHDA010000144.1 GCA_016880655.1 Rhodocyclaceae bacterium | reverse complement strand
GTCGACGTAGGGAGCGCGGGCGACGATCGCGTCACCCTCCTGGCTGGCGACGCAGCCGCCGACGCCGATGATCAGCTTCGGGTTGCCCTGCTTGAGCTGGCGAACCCGGCCGAGTTCATGGAAGACCTTCTCCTGCGCCTTCTCGCGCACCGAGCAGGTGTTGAACAGGATGATGTCGGCGTCTTCCGGCCGGTCGGTCTTGACCGTGCCCCAGGCGGAACCGAGCACGTCGGCCATCTTGTCCGAATCGTACTCGTTCATCTGGCACCCGAAAGTGCGGATGAACACCTTCTGGTTCATCAGGGCTGCGCGGCTTCCCGCTGCGAGAGGATCCAGACCTTCGATATGGCGCCGGTCATGTCCGTCTGGTAGCGCACCGGCACGGGCTGCCGGATCATGCCGGGCAGCACGACTGTGTTGAACGGATCGCGAATCTGCACGCCGGGAGCGAGCACCTTCATCTGGCCATCGACCGAAGCGCTGATCGGGCTGAACACGAGCATTTCGCCCTTCAAGGTATTCTCGGGCAGCAACCGCGGCACGCCTTCGATCGGCACGGGTGAACCCGGCGGCGGCACGTTGGCGATCTCCTGGATCGCGCTACCGACGACGGAGCCGACGATGGCGGCTGTGATGGGATCTACGGGCATGCCGGCATTATAGACGGGACGCGGCCCGGCCGATACCACCACCCCGTCTGCTAACATCGCGTCCATGCAGCCGGCCGTCATCCTGCTTTCGGGCGGACTCGATTCCGCCACGACGTTGGCAATCGCCCGCAAGGAGGGTTTTGCCCCTTTCTGCCTGTCGGTCGACTATGGCCAGCGCCATCGCGCCGAACTGGTCGCTGCCGCCCGCGTCGCCGCTGCGTTGGGTGCACGGGAACACCGCACCATACATATCGACCTCAACCAGTTCGGCGGCTCGGCGCTTACCGACCCCGGCATCGCCGTACCGACGGCTGGGGTCGTACCCGGCATTCCGGTTACCTATGTGCCGGCCCGCAATACCGTCATGCTGTCGCTGGCGCTGGCCTGGGCGGAGGTGCTCGGAAGCCAGGACATCTTCGTCGGCGTCAATGCCGTCGACTATTCCGGCTATCCGGACTGCCGTCCAGAATTCATCCAGGCCTATGAAATCATGGCCAATCTCGCCACCAAGGCGGCGGTCGAAGGATGGCGCCTGCGCATCCACGCGCCCCTGATCGAGATGACCAAGGCGGAAATCATCGGCCATGGCAGCCAACTCGGCGTACCGTACGGGCTAACCGTTTCCTGCTACCAGGCCGACAGCGAAGGCCGTGCGTGCGGCCTTTGCGACTCCTGCCGGCTTCGTCGCGCCGGCTTCGAACGGGCAGGAATCCCCGATCCGACGCCGTACAGAAAATAATAGGAACCTAATACTGCGGTGCGTTGCACCATAGAAGCAGGTTATTTATAAAACGAAACGATTCGCTTGCCTTGCGGAGCGGGCATCCGCGACAATCGTTCTCTCAATACTTCTGTCAAGAATCCTCGGGGGAAAGTTCATGCCTGATGTCGCAACGCTGACCAAGACGGTCGTTTGGGCCGGTTTCGGTCTCGGCGTCATTTTTGGCTTCTTCGCCAACAAGACCAACTTCTGCACCATGGGCGCGATTTCCGACGTGGTAAACATGGGCGACTGGGGCCGCATGCGCGCCTGGCTGCTAGCCATCGGCGTGGCGATCCTCGGTACCAACTTCCTTGCGTGGCAGGGTGACATCAGCCTGACCAGAACCTTCTATACGGGTCCCAGCTTCACGTGGCTCGCCTACATTGTCGGCGGCCTATGCTTCGGCGTCGGCATGACGCTCGCGTCCGGTTGCGGTAACAAAACCCTGGTCCGGGTCGGTGGCGGCAACCTCAAGGCGGTGGTCGTGTTCATGTACATGGGCTACGCGGCCTATGTAACGCTCAAGGGTATTTTCGCGGTAGTCCGGGTCAATGTCCTGCAAGCGCCTGCCGTCACCATGCAGTTGTCGACTCCTCAAACGCTACCGCACCTCTTGCAGGATCCCACCGGCCTGGATATCGCCACGCTCCAGATCGGCCTGGCAGTGATCATTTCACTGGCCTTGATCGGTTTCGCCGTCCTCAACAAGGACTTCTGGGAAAACAAGGACAACTTCCTGGCCGGACTGGTCATCGGCGGCGTGGTCGTCGCCGGCTGGTATGTCACCGGGCACATCGGCTGGGCCGAAAACCCGGATTCGCTGGAAGAGATGGCCTTCGGTACCAACTCCAGGATGATGGAGTCGATGTCGTTCATCGCGCCCACCGCGTACACGATCGAGTTGTGGGCATACTGGACCGATACCAGCACGGTGGTCACCTGGGCCATCGCCACGGTGTTCGGCGTCGGTATCGGTTCCTTCCTCTATGCCGTGGCGACCAAGTCGTTCCGCTGGGAACACTTCATCTCGGCCCAGGACATGTTCCGCCACATCATCGGTGCCGTGCTGATGGGCTTCGGCGGCGTCACCGCCATGGGTTGTACCATCGGTCAGGGCATTACGGGGTTTTCGACTCTGTCGCTTGGTTCGATCCTGGCGTTCATTTCCATCGTCGTGGGGGCGACGGCAACAATGAAGTACGAGTACATGCGCATGATGCGCGAGGCCGGATGATCGCCCGGCAAAGCGCCAGCGGTCACTATTTTCTTAATTGGGGGGAAGACAAATGAACTACCGCAAGAGCCTTATGGCCGTTCTCGTGGCGGCCGCCATGCAAGCGCCGATGACTTCTTTCGCCGCCGACGCGCCGCAGATGCCGGCCATGGGCGACTGGAGCAAGGGCATGGGCGACTGGATGACGTCCATGACCAATCCGCAGATGATGAACTCGATGATGGGCATGATGGACCCCAAGGTCATGGGTCCCTGGATGACCGCCATGACCGATCCGAAGATGATGGCGTCGATGGTGCAGATGGCCGATCCGAAGATCTGGACGCCCTGGATCAACAGCATGACCGATCCGAAGCTGATGAACAGCATGATGGCCATGGCCGACCCGAAGGTCTGGACACCGTGGATGAACGCCATGACCGATCCGAAGATGATGAACAGCATGATCGCCATGGGTGACCCGAAGATGTGGACGCCCTTCATCACTGCGATGACCGACCCGAAGATGATGAGCAGCATGATGTCCGTGGTCGATCCCAAGGTATGGACGCCTTTCATCACCAGCATGACCGACCCGAAATTCATGAACGCCATGATGGGCATGGTCGAGCCGAAGGTGTGGATGCCGTTCGTCACGGCGATGACCGATCCGAAGCTGATGAACAGCATGACAGCCATGATGGATCCCAAGGTGATGGGTCCCTGGATGAACGCCATGACAGACCCCAAGCTGATGAACAGCATGATGGCCATGGCCGATCCCAAGGTGATGACGCCCTGGATGAACGCCATGCTTGATCCGAAGATGATGGACTCCATGATGAAGATGATGGATCCCGCCATCATGACGCCATGGATGAGCGCCATGACCGATCCGAAGATGATCAACAGCATGATGGGCATGATGGATCCCAAGATGTGGACGCCCTTCATGGCGACCATGACCGATCCGAAGCTGATGAACAGCATGATGCAGATGGCTTCGCCGGAGATGATGAATCAGTGGGTCGGCATGATGACCAATCCGCAGATGATGGATGCCATGATGAAGATGATGAACCCGGCGCTCATGGTGCAGATGATGAACGCCATGTCCGTCGCCATGACCGCCATGCCGAAGATGACCGAAGACATGAACAAGTCGATGACCGGCGCTGCCGGCACCTCCGTCAAGGCCGGCACCAAGGCAGCCAAGACGGGCGCCAAGGCGAGCGGCGACATGGCCAAGTCCGGCGCGAAAGCGGGTGGTGACATGACCAAGGCGGGTTCCAAGGCGGGCGCCGACGCGGCCAAGGCAGGCGCCGAAGCCGTCAAGAAGTAACAAGCGAGGTCAACTCGCATCTCGGGCGCGGGAAGGGCAGTGTCCTTCCCGTGTGCCCCGGCATTTCTGGAGGGTGGTTCCCATGCTGCGGAACATCGCAAAGATAATCCCCGCGCTATTGCTTGCCGCAAGCCTTGTTTCGGCTCATGCCGAAGAGGCCGGCATCAAGAGCGACAAGAAGCCGAGCAAGCTTCCCTCGCAAGACCTGAGGCAAGCGACGCCGACGCCGTTCAACATCCAGCTGCCGCCTACCCGGCCGAAGGAAGACCTTCGCCCGAACACCGTCGCGGAATCGATCAGCCCGGAAGCGCGGGCAAACTTCGTGTCATCGATGATGGCAGTCAATCCCTTCTCATTGCGGGAAATGATCGCCATGATGGCCGTGAAATATCCCGCCAAGGAAGGACTCAAGTTCGACGACGTGGTCGACGCCATGAAGGCCAAGGCCAACGAAATCAACTTCAAGTTCGTCGGCCATAGCCCGCTCTGGAAAGACGTTGTCGCCATCACCGGCAAGACCGACACGCCACGCGTCGAGTTCTTCACCTTCTGTGACGCGCTCGTCGCCCGGGAGATCCTTGACCTCAGCCTGGAATTCGCGATCTTCCTGCCTTGTCGCGTGGCCGTGCTCGAGGACGCCGACAAGAAGATCTGGCTGATGACCCTCGACTGGGACGTCCGCTGGCTGGATGCCAGCAAGAACCAGAACCAGATGTCCGCATCGCTGCGCGACAAATCGATCATGGTTCGCGACGCCATCGACAAGATCATGAGAGCGGGCGCCAGCGGTGAATTCTGAGGCCACTTCGTTTGACGACAGCTTCTTTACCACTTGCCAGTAGTCCGTGCCTTCCTGCCAGGGGCGGTGGAGTGGGGCTATCGTTGTGATGTGCAGATTTGAATTTGACGACGAAGCACCCGATCCCTATAATCCGCGCCTCTAACAGGGCAGGGTGGTTAGCTCAGTTGGTAGAGCAGCTGGCTTTTAACCAGTTGGTCACAGGTTCAAGTCCTGTACCACCCACCAGCTGCACAAGGTTTCAATCGGGGGTCGTTAGCTCAGTTGGTAGAGCAGCGGACTCTTAATCCGTAGGTCGAGTGTTCGAGCCACTCACGACCCACCACCCGATTCAAGAAGAAGGGCCCTGGCCGCGAGGCCAGGCCCTTCTTCTTTGTGGTGACTGCCCGGCGGAAAAGTTGAAGCCGCTCTTCGCTCAGAGATTGCAGAAGGTCAATTCGAACGATACGTCGGCTTCCGACTGCTTGGGACGAAGGTCGGTGCCGGGCATGGTGAAGCGGATGTTGAGCGCGTATTTGTTGGCGCTGATCTCGGGAATCACCGCGTCGTCGCGATTGATCCGCAGCCGCACCAGTTGGGCGGTACGGCCGGCCAGCATCAACTGATAGGTGCCGCGTTCGGCGACGCGCGGCTCTGGGCGGCCCGACGCGCGCAACAATCGGAGGACGATGCCTATGCCCGCCCGGATCGGCATCATCGGCGCGACCCAGCCCGACAGGTCGCGCTGGCGAAAAGCGGCATCCCGATTCAGCCAGAAGTGGTAGCCCGGCAGGTCGAACTCACAAACTCCGCCGGGAATCGCCGCGCGGTTCTTGATCCCGATCAGCCACTCGTTTTCACGCAGGCTCTGGCCGATCTTTCCCTGCATTGCCAACAGCGCGGCGGACGCCTGCTCGATTTCGTACAGGGCGCCGGACAGCGCCTCCTCGGATATCTCGGGATTGTTGCGGAAGGAAAGCAGAATCTGCCGCTGGCGCTCCAGTTCCTGGACCAGATCGAACTTGAGGTCGGCGCGGCCAGTAACGTCGAGGATCTCAAACAGGGTGATGAGCGCGACGTGATGCTCCGGCGCGCCTTCGGCCGAGGAAAAGTACGCCACTTTGTCGAACAAATCCTCGAGGCGCAGCAGGGTGCGAATGCGCTCGCTCAAAGGATATTCGTATGTGATCACGTGCCGCCCGCCAGAAAATTCGATCAATTCTGACCGAATTGTGAGCAAATCTCAACCTGTGGCCGGCGTTTCCGCAAAGTCGGCAAGATATCGGCGATGGAGTTCGGCGACCTGCGCGGCGAGGCGGTCGCGACTGCCGTTGTTGTCGATGATGTCGTCTGCTGCCGCCAGCCGGGCTTCGCGACTGGCCTGGGCGGCCATGATGCGCTCGACGTCGGCGCGCGGCAGGCCGCTTCGTTCCATGACGCGGCCGATCCTTATCTCGTCGTCGCAATCGACCACGACCACCCTGCCCACCCGGCGCCGATAGTCTCCCGACTCCACCAGCAGGGGAACCACGAGCACGACATAGGGCGCCCCCGCCGCCAGTGCCTCCCGGCAGCGCGAGTCAGCCCGGGCCCGGATCATCGGGTGAAGAATGCCCTCCAGCCGCTTGCGCGTTTCAGGGTCGGAAAATGCCCGGCGGCGCATGGTCGCCCGGTCGAGGCTGCCATCGACCGCCATGGCCGAGCGGCCGAAGGCCGACTGGAGCAAGGGTATGGCCGCCCCGCCGGGCGCCGTCAGTTCGTGGGCAATCGCATCGGTGTCGACCACGGTGGCGCCGAGCGCGGCAAAGCACTCTGCCGCCGCGCTCTTGCCACTGCCGATGCCGCCCGTCAAGCCGATGATGAGCCCGATCATTCCTTTGGACAATCGACAGGTTCCGCGTTCAGGCCCGTGAGCGCCCTGTCGAGCGCCTCGCCCGAACCGCGGACCAGCAACATCGCTTTCCCGGTCGGCGTAACCTGGGTCGCGATCCTGGCCGATTTGATTCCATTCCGGCTCAGACGCTCAAGCTTGTCCTTCGCGGCAGCCTCCTTCGAGAAATAGCCGAAGGAAACGGCGTTGAGGCTGGCGCCTTCCTCGCTGACGATCGAGAAGTCCTTGAAGCCGGTCTTCTTGAGTGCGGCGATGTCCTTGTCGGCCGGCTTGCCGTCGATCGCCGGGATGAAGACCCAGTAAGTCTGTTCGTCGATGGAAATCCGGGTGGTGGTGCCTCCCTGGGCCAGGATCGCTGTTTCGATCGCCTCCGCCTCGGCGATGCCCATCGGCCCGGCGCGCCGACATGCGCCCGCAGAGCTCGAACCCCGGGCCGTACTCGACGCCGGCCCGTCGCCGCCAACGCCGACCTTCAGCCGATCGGGCTGGAACTGCTGCCGCAGCCGCTCCGGCTCGCGTCCGTCATCCGCGCTGCCGAGATACCCGGCCGCCCAGACGAATACGACCAGGTTGGCGAGTACCAGCAGGAGGAAGACGGCACGCGCCACTGCGGAACTCAGCCGACCTTGGGCAGATGCCGTAGCGATGCGGCCACCGCCTCGCTCGGGTACTCGAAGTCCTCCAGCCCGCCGGCGAAATAGCGGTCGTAGGACGCCATGTCGAAGTGGCCGTGTCCGGACAGGTTGAACAGCAGCGTCTTCGCCTCGCCGGTCTTCTTGCAGCGCAGCGCTTCATCGATGCAGGCACGAATGCCGTGGCAAGACTCGGGCGCCGGAATGATGCCCTCCGCGCGCGCGAACTGCACGCCGGCCTCGAACGTGGCCAGTTGCGGCACCGCCACCGCCTCGATCAGCTTCTCGTGGAAGAGCTGGGAAACCAGCGGTGAATCGCCGTGATAGCGCAGGCCGCCGGCATGGATGCCCGGCGGCATGAAGTCGTGGCCGAGCGTGTACATCTTCATGATCGGCGTGTAGCCGGACGCGTCGCCGTAGTCGTAGGCATACACGCCCTTGGTCAGCGTCGGGCAGGAAGTCGGCTCGACCGCGACGAGGCGCAGGTTCTTCGCCTTCGGATCGCCGGCGGCCTGGTCGGCCAGGAAGGGGAAGGCGATACCGCCGAAGTTGGAACCGCCGCCGCAGGGCGCGAAGATCATGTCCGGATATTCGCCGATCTTGGCCAGTTGCTTCTTGGCCTCCAGGCCGATCACCGTTTGGTGCAGCAGCACGTGGTTGAGCACCGAGCCCAGCGCGTAGTTGGTATCGGCACGACCGGCCGCTTCCTCCACCGCTTCGGAAATGGCCAAGCCAAGCGAACCGGGGTTGTCCGGATCCCTGGCCAGCGCATCGCGGCCGGCCTGGGTCATGTCGCTCGGGCTGGCGAAGACTTCGGCTCCCCAGGTCTGCATCATCGAGCGGCGGAAGGGCTTCTGGTTGTAGCTGACCTTGACCATGTACACGCGCACGGCGATGCCGAACATCTGGCCGGCGAACGCCAGCGAGCAGCCCCACTGGCCCGCGCCGGTTTCGGTGGAGAGGCGCATGATGCCGGCCTGCTTGTTGTAGTAGGCCTGCGGTACCGCGGTGTTCGGCTTGTGCGAACCGGCGGGCGACACCGATTCGTTCTTGTAGAAGATCTTGGCCGGCGTACCGAGCGCCTGTTCCAGGCGGTGGGCGCGATAGAGGGGCGACGGCCGCCACAGCCGATAGGCTTCGCGCACCTCCTCGGGGATGGCGATCCAGCGCTCGCCCGACATCTCCTGCTCCAGAATGGCGCCAGGGAAGATCGCGCCCAGCGCCTCGGGCGGTACCGGCTGGCCGTCCGGACCCAGCGGCGGCGCAGGCGGGTTCGGCATGTCGGCGACGACGTTGTACCAGTGCGTCGGAATGTCGTTCTCTTCAAGCAGGATCTTGGTCGGACCGGCCATGTTTTTCTCCCGTGGATTGTGGTTCGTCGAAGCTGGCTACGTTACCGCTTTTGGCGCATTGGTCAAGCCTGCGGATCAACGGGATCGCACGGTGTATTCAAGTACCGACTTGCCGGCCGCGGGTACCTGCACCTGCCACACGGCGGAGTGGGCATCGCCCTTGGCATGGCGCTGGCTTTCGCCGACCATCTCCCAGTCGCCGGGCATGGGTTCGACCACCTTCACCGTCACCGCCTGTTCCTTGGCGTTGTTGAATTCGATGCGCCAGGCCGTCTCGTAGACCGGGTTCGGGCGCCCCGCGATCACCTTGAAACCGGTCTGCTTGCGCGTCGCGGTGACGTCGAAGGCGTTGCCCATCTTCAGCCGGACCTTGTCGTTCCTGGCGGTGTGGTCGATCGCGTCCTCGCCGATGAAGATCGCGTTGCCCTTGGAGTCCTTCTTGTAGACGCGCACCACGCCCTTGGGCAGCGGCTTGCCGAGGTCGCCGCCGGCATTGTCGAATTCCAGGAACACGGCGATCTTCTGCTTCTGGCCGAGGTCGGAGGCCTGGCTCTGGTAGTACCAGGCCTCGCCGGTCAGCAGATACTCCTTCTTCACCGGCACGGCGGCGGCCGACAGCAGCGCCACCTGCTTGGTCTGGTTGTCGCGGATCGTGGTCGGCTGGCCGAGCGTGTAGAGGTGGTAATCGAACACCTCCTCGCGTGCCATCTCGCGCATCGGCGCAGCCGCCACCATCGTCTTCGCCATCGGCTGGCGCGCGAAATCCTGCTGCACCCGATTGACGTCGCCGGCCACCAGTTGCAGCTTCGCGTTCTCGTAGGTCGTGCCGCTCTGGTTGGTCAGCGTCACCCAGCCGGCCAGGTCCATCTTCGTTTCATCGGTGCCCAGTTCGGCGACGTAGTCCGCCTTCCACGACAGCCCGCCCGAGAGGTAGGACAACTCGGCGACCTGCCGGCCCGCGCCCGGGCTGTCGAGCTTCACCACCAGGGTCGGCCGGTCGCGCAGGTTGGCCGGCACGCCCGGGAAAGTCAGCCGTCCGGGCACGCCGGTCTCGATGCGGTCGGCGAACCTCAGCACCGTGCCATTGTTGGTGGCCAGCACCTGCGCCATCTCGCGCGTCTCGGTGCCCGTGGCCGGGTTGGTGCGGACCACGCCAACCGTCAGTCCGACGTACTTTTCCAGCAGCTTCTGCGGCGTCAGCAGGTCGAAGTCGAAGTTCTGCTCGATGAGTCGCAGCGGCGCGCCGGTCAGCGCCCGCAGGCTGGCCGTCTCGGGCCGCATCTTCGCCGACACGTCGCGCAGGGCGATGTCGTTCACGCCGCGCTCCAGGTCGAGCCGGCGCGTTTCCTTGATCAGCGCCAGCGAATCGTTGTAGATCGCCACCGCCACCTCGCCACGGCTATCGGCGCCGCTAATGCGCTCATTAGCCGCCGCGGAAAAAGTCAGCCACGGCAGCACGCCGAGTAATAATGCCGAAGCCATTGCACGCATAGTGTCCCTTCGCCTTTCCATCAGATTGAGTTGAGCCCATGCAAACCGGACCCCGAGAGATCCTAACGCCCTACCGCCCGATTCCGCTGACCGTTCCCGAGGGAATGAAGCCGAACGAGTTCTTCAACAGCACCGAGAACCTCGCCGACCTGGTGCACAACAACGGCCTGTTGCAGAACCCGGAAGGCCTGCTGCTCTACCGCAAGGCGCTCGGCCACAGCAACGTCTTCGACGCCTCGATCATCTACAACACCTCGCAGCGGATCCTCGACCCGCTCGGCCGGCCGGTGCGCCGCACGCAAGTGCCGTCACCCGCCAAGCACGCATGGAACCGCATGAACCAGATCATCATCGAGTATATGCTCGAACGATATCCGGATCCTGCGGCGCATCTGGTGCTGGCGGGCGAAGCGAGCCTCGACGCCACCTGGCCGCTGACCTCGCCGGGCGTGCCGAGCATCCGCATGCTGCACAACCACTTCATCGTCTTCGACAAGGCCGCGCTGCGCGAAGCGCCGCTCGCCGAGCCCGACAACCCCAACCTTACCGACGGCGGCCAGCACTCGCTGTTCCAGGCCCACATGCGCGAGGTCTATCGCGCCTTCTTCGACGAGCTCGACCTGGAAATCCTGCAACCCTGCCAGCAGGGCTCCTGCCGCATCAGCCTCACCGGCTACCCGCAGGGCCTGCCGAGCTGGGAGATCGTCGGCGGCGCGAAGATGCTGAGGGATGTGCGCTTCTGGAAGGAATACGACATCATCCTCAAGGGCTTCCTCGATTTCTACCGCAGCTTCTTCAGCCAGGTGTCGACGCGCAACGCACCGATGCTGCCCGACCTGCATTTCCCGCAGCTCGTCGAGGACAAGCTGCTGTTCGACAACGATTTCCTGAAGGCCGCCAAGATGGTGCGCGACCGTTGCATCCACGACGCCAAGTACGCCAACGCGATTCGCTGGCAGCCGGCCTTCAAACAGCTCATCTATCGCAACGACGCCGGCAAGCTGATCGTCACCATCAGCCAGAACTCGATCGGCAACGCCATCACCGAACTGCTCGGCGTGGTGGTCAAGCGTACGCCGGACGCCGACGCCTACGCGGCCGCGGAGCCGGCGTTGATCGAGCAGTTGGTGGAAGTGCGCCGCCGGCTCATCGACGCCGACCTCGGCGAAGGCATCGCCACCGCGCAGTGGGGCGCCGCCTAGCCGGCAGCGGCGATTCGCGCCAGGCCTTCCAGGACCAGGTTGTCCACCAGCCGGTGCGCAAAAGTCAGTCGTGGTGACACGCCACCCGCCGCACCGCCGGAGAGCAGGCAGAGCGGCTGGCGCGCCGCATCGAGTTGCCGGAACATGCGCTCGATCGCGCCCGCCGTCGCCTGCATGCAACCGCTCGCGATGGCATCGAAGGTGTTGCGCGGCTGCTCGGCGAAGCGGCCTGCCGCCGCGGGCAGGTCGGCCGTGCCGCTCGCCAGCGATTCGCGCATCAGGTCGAGGCCCGGCAGAATCAGGCCGCCGCGGAAGCGCCCGTCGGCAGTGAGCAGATCGATGGTCGTCGCGGTACCGCACATCACCACCAGGCAGTCGCCGCGGTGCAGTGTGCGCGCACCGATCAGCGCGGCCCAGCGGTCCGCACCGAGCTGGTCGGGATGGTCGTAGCCGTTGGCCACGCCGCATTGCGCGGGCTGCGCGCGCACCCATTCGACCGCAAGCCCAAGCCGCGTCGCCAGCGCCTCGATAGTCAGCCGTGGCGACACGCCGCCTACGTTGCAGGCGACGATACGTTCCGCCACGGCGGACGGCGCGGCGATCTCGCCCGGCGAACCGGCGCCCTGCTCGAGCCATGCATCGCCTTCGCGCACGCCCCACTTGATGCGCGTGTTGCCGGAATCGATGCAGAGAATCCTCATGCGGCCCGCAGCGAGACATCGCCGGAAACGATGCGCTGTACGCAAACGGCGGTTTCCAGCAGCAGCGCGCCGTCGACATCGATGCCCATGCAGATCCCTTCGACGGGCACCGCGAATTCCGAGATGACGCGGACCGGCATGCCGGCGTAGGCGTTAAGCGCCAGCCAGCGTTCGCGCAGCGAGGCGAAACCGTCGCCGCCGAAACTTTCCAGGACGCCGTGCAGCGAGGCCAACAATCGCGCCAACAGTTGGTTGCGGTCGATGTCGAGATCCAGCGCCGTCGCCACGCCTCTGAGCTCTTCGGGCAACTCGGCAGGCAGGCGCAGGTTGAGGCCAATGCCGATCACCGCCGAGGCTCCCGCCAGCTCGATCAGGATGCCGCCGAGTTTCCGGCCTTCGCGCAGGATGTCGTTTGGCCACTTCAACGCCACGCCGGCGACGCCGAGTTCGCGCAGCGCTTCGGCGACGCCTACGCCAACCGCGAGCGACAGACCGCTCGGAACCGTGCCACGCGGCAGCTTGTGGAGCAGCGAGAAGGTCAGGCTGGCATCCGGCTCGGCATGCCATTGGCGGCCCATGCGGCCGCGCCCCGCCGTCTGCCGCTCGGCGACCAACACGGCACCTGATGGGGCGTTGTCCGCCCGAGTGAGCAACAGCGTGTTGGTCGATTCGCACTCGGCGGCCACATCGACATCGAAATGCGGCGCAAGCGGACCGAGGGCATCGGCAATCGAGGCGACGGAAAGTCGGGCATCGGGCATGGCCCGATTATCCCCGAATCTTCCTACTCGTCGCTGCCTTTCCCATCCTCCAGGCCCAGTTCCTGGATCTTGCGCGTGATGGTGTTGCGGCCGATGCCGAGCAACTGCGCCGCCTCGATGCGTCGACCGCCCGTCGCGGCCAGCGCGCGACGGATCAGCGCGCCCTCGAAAGCGCGAGTGAGGTGATCGAACACCTGGCCCGGCTGCACGGCGATCAACCGGTCCGCCTCCAGCGCCAGCCCCGACAGCCAGTCGGCGGGGATGGCCGCGCCCGGGTGCTCGCGCAGCTCCGGCGGCAGGTCGGCCACGTCGATGGTTTGCCCCGGCGCCATCACCGTCAGCCAGTGGCAGAGGTTTTCCAGCTGGCGGACGTTGCCGGGGAAATCGAGGTTCTGGAGAAACTTGAGCGCCGCTTCGGAGAGGCGCTTGGCATCGACGCTCAGATCCACGGCGCTCTTCGCCAGGAAATGCTTCGCCAGCAGCGGGATGTCCTCGGGGCGCTCGCGCAGCGGCGGCAGGCGCAAGCGGATCACATTCAGGCGGTGGAACAGGTCTTCGCGGAACAGGCCCGCCTTGACGCGCTCGTCGAGGTTCTGGTGCGTGGCGGCGATGACGCGCACGTTGGCCTTGACCGGCTGGTGGCCGCCGACGCGATAGAAGTGGCCGTCGGACAGGACCCGCAGCAGGCGCGTCTGTAGCTCCGCCGGCATGTCGCCGATTTCGTCGAGGAACAGCGTGCCGTTCTCGGCCTGCTCGAAGCGGCCGCGCCGCTGGCCGGCCGCGCCGGTGAAAGCGCCCTTCTCGTGGCCGAACAGTTCCGACTCCAGCAGGTCGCGCGGGATCGCTGCGGTGTTGATGGCGATGAAGGGTGCATCCTTGCGCGGACTGTGGCGATGCAGCGCGCGCGCCACCAGTTCCTTGCCGGTGCCGGATTCGCCGTTGATCAAAACCGTGGCGTGCGACTGGCTGAGGCGACCGATGGCGCGAAACACCTCCTGCATCGAAGCCGCGTGGCCGAGGATTTCGGGCGCCACCTGCGTGACCTCGTTGCCGCTGTCGTGCGGCGCAGCCTGTTCGACGGCGCGGCGCACCAGCGCCACGGCCTGGTCGACGTCGAAGGGCTTGGGCAGGTACTCGAAGGCGCCCCCCTGGAAAGCCGCGACCGCGGAATCGAGGTCGGAGTAAGCCGTCATGATGATGACCGGCAATTCCGGGAAACTGGTCTTGACCAGCTTGAGCAGGTCGAGCCCCGAAGTGCCGGGCATGCGGATGTCGGATACCAGCGCGCGCGGTGCCTCGCCGGCATCGAGCGCTGCCAGCGCCTCGTCGGCGGAGCCGAAGGTGCAGCAGGCAATGTTCTCCCGGGTCAGCGCCTTTTCCAGCACCCAGCGTATCGAGCGGTCGTCGTCGATGATCCAGACGGGATTCATGGTTTCAGCTTTCCTGTTCGTTGTCTTTGCCCGCTCCGAGCGGCAGGCGAATGATGAAACTGGTGCGGCCCGGCTTCGACTCGACGTCGATGCTGCCGAGATGCTGCTGTACGAAGCTCTGGGCCAGCGTCAGGCCGAGGCCGCTGCCGCCTTCGCGGCCCGACACCAGCGGATAGAAGATCTTGTCGCGAATGGCCTCGGGAATGCCCGGACCATTGTCGATTACCTGGAGCTCCAGCCCCAGACGATAGCGCTTCTTGGCCAGCGTCACCTGGCGCAGCGCGCGGGTGCGGAAAACGATCTCGCCCTGGCCCCCCATCGCCTGCGCGGCATTGCGGGCAATATTGAGGATCGCCTGGATCAGCTGCTCGCGATCGCCCGTTATCTCGGGCAGCGAGGTATCGTAGTCGCGGCGGACGCGCACACCCGCGTACTCGGCGTGGATCAGCCTGCGCACGCGTTCGAGCAGTTCGTGGATGTTCACGAGCGCTGGCTGCATCGCGCGATGCGAGGACAACAGTCGCTGCATCAGATCCTGTAGCCGATCGGCCTCCTTGATGATGACTTGCGTGTATTCCTTGAGTGCGGGCGCATTGTCCAGGCTCGCCAGTTCGCGCTCCAGCAGCTGCGCCGAACCGCGGATGCCGCCGAGCGGATTCTTGATCTCGTGGGCCAGATTGCGGATCAGTTCACGGTTGGCCTGCTGCTGCACCGCTTCCCGTTCTTCCCGGATCGCCTTGAGTTGCTGGTCGATCGGCCGGAATTCCAGCAGTAGCCGCGTGCCGCCGTCGTCGACGGGAGTCACCGTGCAATCGAGGTGCAGCGGCATGCCGGCCTCTCCCTCGCGCGCTTCGCGGGTCACCGTGATGTTGTGGCCGGTATAGCTCCAATTGTTGCGCAACGCATTTTCGAGCGCGTTGTCGAGCGCGGCAGGCGTGCCGGCGAGCTGGGCCAGGGGCCTGCCGAGCCACGACCGCTGGCTGACGGCAAAGAGGTTCTCGGCGGCAGGATTGAGATGGCGTATCAACAAGCGGCCATCGAGCAGGATGACGGCGGAGGAAAGGAGATCCAGCCCGTGGAAGCCAGTCGGGACCGTTCCGGAATCGGCAGCGTTCATGTCCTCTTTCGGAGCAAGAAGCAAGCCATCACTTGACGGGTCAGCGCTGGCTATTGAGCTCCTTCTGTAGCGCATCGACATTGCGCTCATGCAATTGGACTTTTTCCTGATACGGCTGTAGTCGGTCGAGCACGCGCTGGTAGTTCTTCTCGCCGCCCTCACGAATCGATTCCTGCTCGGCGAGTGCCTTTCTGGCCTCATCCAGGTTGCGCTGTTCGGCATTCAGCTCTTCCTGGAGAATCCGGCGCCGATCGCCGTCGCGGCTCTTCTGGGTTTCGGAGCTTACGCGCGGGAAACCTTCGGGCGTCGGCGTGTTGGGACGCGCCTTCGGCGGGGCGAAGGTCGAAATCGGCTTGTCCTGCGACAGCACGGTGCAGCTCTTTCCGGGCGTCTTCTGGTTCGTATAGGTCGTATGCCCGGCGGTGTCGCTGCATTTGTACAGCGTATCCGCCTGGGCGGCGCCGGCAAGCAAGACCAGCAGTAACGAAGAAATTCGACAAGGCTTCATGGCAACCAGTCCGTTAGCTAACCATCCGAGTTTATGCGAAAAAAAAGGACGGGCATAGCCCGTCCTTCTATAACGCCTGAAACGCGTTTAGGTTTAGATCGAATAGTACATGTCGTATTCGACGGGGTGGGTGGTCATGCGGAACCGGGTGACCTCCTCCATCTTCAACTCGATGTAGGCATCGATGAAGTCGTTGCTGAACACACCGCCACGGGTCAGGAACTCGCGGTCCTTGTCCAGGTAGTCGAGCGCCTGGTCCAGCGACGAGCAGACGGTCGGGATCTTGGCATCCTCTTCCGGCGGCAGGTCGTACAGGTTCTTGTCGGCGGGCTCGCCCGGGTGGATCTTGTTCTGGACGCCGTCCAGGCCGGCCATCATCAGGGCGGTGAAGGCCAGGTACGGGTTGGCGGTCGGATCCGGGAAACGGGTCTCGATGCGGCGGGCCTTGTCGCTATGCACGAACGGGATGCGGATCGAGGCAGAGCGGTTGCGGGCCGAGTAGGCCAGCTTTACCGGCGCTTCGAAGCCGGGCACCAGGCGCTTGTAGCTGTTGGTGCCGGGGTTGGTGATCGCGTTCAGGGCACGGGCGTGCTTGATGATGCCGCCGATGTAGTACAGCGCGAACTCGGACAGACCGGCGTAGCCGTT
>JAEHDA010000143.1 GCA_016880655.1 Rhodocyclaceae bacterium | reverse complement strand
TCACCGACACCGTCGCCCGCATCGAGGCGGCCACCGGCCTGGCCGTCGCCCCCTTCCCGAAGGAACGTGAGTATTTCGTGGAGATGAAGCTCCGTGCCTGATGAACTCGATCGCCGCCTGATCGTCGCCACCCAGGCAGGGTTGCCGCTGGTCAGCAGGCCCTATGATGCGCTGGCTGCGAAGCTTGGTGTCGATGCCGAGGATGTAAAGGCACGGCTGCGGGCGATGCTGGAATCCGGCGTGATCCGCCGCATCGGCGCCGTACCGAACCACTATGCGCTCGGCTACACCGCCAACGGCATGAGCGTCTGGGATGTCGCCGACGAGCGCATCGACGAGCTCGGCGAGGCGGTGGGAAAGCTGTCGTTCGTCACCCACTGCTACCGGCGGCCACGCCATCTTCCCGACTGGCCGTACAACCTGTTCGCCATGGTGCATGGCAAGAGCCGGCTTGAAGTCGAGAACCGATGTGCGATCATTCGCGAGTTGCTCGGCGCTGCCTGCCGGGTGGACGACGTGCTCTACAGCACGCACATTCTCAAGAAGACCGGACTCAGGATTCAGGACTGAATGTTTCGCATTTCCCAATTCATGCGCGAGATCGCCGCGCCGACGCCACTCGGACCGGTGCGCAAACCGCCAGGGCCAGTGGTGATCTGGAACCTGGTGCGCCGCTGCAACCTGACCTGCAAGCACTGCTACTCGATCTCGGCCGACAAGGACTTCGCCGGCGAACTGACGACCGACGAAGTCTTGCGCGTCATGGACGACCTCAAGCAATTCAAGGTGCCGGGGCTGATCCTTTCCGGTGGCGAACCACTGCTGCGTCCCGATATCTTCGACATCGCCGACCGCTCGAAGGCCATGGGCTTCTTCACCGCGCTGTCGTCCAACGGCACGCTGATCGACGAGGCCGTGACCCGGCGTATCGCCACGACTGACTTTGACTACGTCGGCATCAGCCTCGACGGCCTCGAAGCGGTGCACGACCGCTTCCGCCGCAAGCAGGGCGCCTTCGCCGCGTCGCTGAAGGCGATCCGGCTCTGCCGCGACGCCGGGCTGAAGGTCGGCGTCCGCTTCACGCTGACCCAGGACAACTTCGCCGACCTGCCCGGCCTGCTCAAGCTGGTCGAGGACGAGGCCATCCACCGCTTCTATTTCTCGCACCTCAACTACGCCGGCCGCGGCAACAAGAACCGCAAGGACGACGCGCACCACCAGATGACGCGCCAGGCCATGGACCTGCTGTTCGACACCTGCTGGAGCCACCAGCAGCGCGGCCTCGCGCGCGAATTCACCACCGGCAACAACGACGCAGACGGCGTCTGGCTGCTGCACTGGGTGCGCAGGAATTTTCCGGAGCGCGCAGACCATGTCAGGGCGAAGCTGGAGCAATGGGGCGGCAACGCCAGCGGCGTCAACGTCGCCAACATCGACAACCTGGGCAATGTCCATCCCGATACCATGTGGTGGCATTACACGCTCGGCAATGTGCGCGAACGGCCGTTCTCGGCCATCTGGCCGGATGCGTCCGACCCCCTGATGGCCGGCCTGAAGCAGAGCCCGCGGCCGGTCAAGGGTCGCTGCGCCACCTGCGCTTATCTCGCCATCTGCAACGGCAACACACGAGTACGCGCGCAGCAATTGACGGGCAACCCTTGGGCCGAAGATCCCGGCTGCTACCTGACCGACGAGGAAATATCGTGAGAACGCTGCTGGCTGCAATCCTGGCGCTGATCGGGCTGAACTCGCTGGCCGCCGAACCCGCAAAGCTTTTCCAGGAACACTGCGCCGTCTGCCACGGCCCCGACCGGCTGGGCATCACCGGCCCGGCGCTGCTGCCGGAAAGCCTGGCGCGGCTGAGGAAGCCCGAGGCCATCAAGACCATCGCCGAAGGCCGCGCGGCGACGCAGATGCAGCCATTCGCCGACAAACTGAACAAGGACGAGATCGCCGCCCTCGCCGACTGGATCTACACGCCGGTCACGCCGAGGCCAAACTGGAGCGAGGCCGACATCCGCGCCTCGCGCGTCGTCACCCACGCGCCCGGCAACCTGCCGGCCAAGCCCGCCACCGTGTTCAAGGGCGTGGACATGATGAACCTGTTCATCGTCGTCGAAGTCGGCGACCACCACGTCACGGTGCTCGACGGCGACAAGCTGGAGCCAATCCATCGCTTCCCGAGCCGCTACGCCCTGCACGGCGGTCCGAAATTCACTTCCGACGGCCGCTACGTCTTCTTCGCCTCGCGCGACGGCTGGATCACCAAGTTCGACATCTGGAACCTCGCCGTGGTCGCGGAGATCCGGGCCGGCATCAACACCCGCAACGTCGCCGTCTCCGAGGACGGCCGGCACGTCGCCGTCGCCAACTACCTGCCGCACACCCTGGTGCTGCTCGACGGCGACCTCAATCTCCTCAAGGTGCATCCGGTCAGGGACAAGGACGGCAAGGAAAGCTCGCGCGTTTCCGCCGTCTACGACGCCGCGCCGCGGAAGAGCTTCGTCGCGGCGCTCAAGGACGTGCCGGAAGTTTGGGAGATCAGCTACGACCCCAAGGTCGAGGACATCCCGACCGGCGTGATCCACGACTTCAAATACAAGGAAGGCGCCTTCATTCCCGGCTACCTCAATCCGCGCCGCACCTTCCTTTCCGAGCCGCTCGACGACTTCTTCTTCACCCAGGACTACTCGGAAGTAATGGGGGCTTCACGCGAGGCAGGGAAGGGTCAGGTCGTGAATCTCGACGTACGCAAGAAGGTCGCCGACCTGGCGCTGCCGGGCATGCCGCACCTGGGCTCCGGCATCACCTGGGAGTGGAACGGCAAGCCGGTCATGGCCTCGCCCAACCTCAAGGAGGGCCTGATCAGCGTGATCGACATGAAGAACTGGCAGGTGATCCAGACAATCCCGACGCTCGGCCCGGGCTTCTTCATGCGCAGTCACGAGAACACGCCCTACGCCTGGACCGACTCGATGATGGGCAAGGGCAAGGACACCCTGCAAGTGATCGACAAGCGCAGCCTGGAAAAGGTGGCCGAGGTGAAAGTCAGTCCCGGCAGGACGCTGGCCCACATTGAATTCACCCGCGACGGCAGGTACGCGCTGGCCAGCCTGTGGGAGCGCAAGAACGACGGCGGCGCGCTGGTGGTCTTCGACGCCCGGAACTTCAAGGAAGTGAAGCGCATCCCCATGGACAAACCGGTCGGCAAATACAACCTCCACAACAAGATCACCCGTTCCGCCGGCACCTCGCACTGAGCGCCGGCCGGCATCGTCACGTCCGGCGTGACGCGCAGCAACGGTCTGCCGCTTCGGGCTTGCCGAAAAGATAACCTTGCAGGATGTCGCAACCATGGCCAACGAGGAACTCGCGTTGCGCCCCGGTTTCCACGCCTTCGGCGACCACCTTGAGCCCGAGGCTCTTGGCCAGCGCGATCGTGGCGGCGCAGATGGCGGCGTCGTTGGCGTCGGTCTCGATATCGCTGACGAAGGCACGGTCGATCTTCAACACCTGGATCGGCAGCATCTTGAGATAGGCAAGGGAAGAATAGCCGGTACCGAAGTCGTCGATCGCCAGCGTCACGCCGATGGCCCGCAGCGCATGCAATTGGCCGATCGCCTGTTCCGGGTCGCTCATCGCCACCGATTCGGTGATTTCGAGTTCGAGCGCGGCAGGGTCGAGCGCGTGGCGCGCCAGGGCATCGCGCACATGGCTGACCAGTTCGCTGGAACGCAACTGCCGCGCCGACAGGTTGACCGCGACGCGCAGGCCCGGGCAGCCATTGGCGTGCCAGGCCGCAAGCTGGCGACAGGCAGTGTCGATCACCCAGGCGCCGATTCGCTCGATCAGGCCGATGTCCTCGGCGACAGGAATGAACTTGACCGGCGACACGAAACCGCGTTGCGGATGGTGCCAGCGCAGCAGCGCCTCGTAGCCGCCCGTGCTGCCGCTGGCGGCGTCCACCTGCGGCTGATAGTGAAGCTCGAACTGCCCGGCATCGAGCGCCTCGCGCAGGTCGCCCTCGAGCCCGAGCCGTTCCGCCGCCTGTGCGCTCATGCTGGCGGTAAAGAACTGGATGCCGTTGCGCCCCATGTCCTTGGCGTGGTACATGGCCGTGTCCGCGTTGCGCATCAAGTCGCCGATGCTCTCCCCGTCGTCCGGGTAGACGGTGACGCCGATGCTGGCGGACGAGTGCAGCACGTTGCCGCCGATGCTGTAAGGCTGGCACAGCGCGTGGAGGACCTTGCCCGCCGCCACCATCACATCGGACACCGCCTCGATGCCCGTCAGCGCCACGACGAACTCGTCGCCGCCGAGGCGGGCGACGATGTCGCTTTGCCGCGTCAGGTCTTGCAGACGATGCGCGACATCGACCAGGAGCGCATCGCCCATCTCGTGGCCGAGGCTGTCGTTGATGCTCTTGAACCGGTCCAGGTCGATGAACATCACGGCCAGCGCGGCCCGCTCGCGTTGCGCGGTGGCGAGCGCCTGGCCGAGACGGTCTTCGAGGCTGAGACGGTTACACAGGCCGGTCAGGCTGTCCTGGTGGGCAAGCCGGTAGATGCGTTCCTCCGCCTGCCGGCGCTCGCTGATGTCGGTGAAGCTGGCAACGTGATGGGTCACCGTGCCGTCGGCAGCGCGGATCAGCGAGATGCCGACCCATTTCGGGTAGTGGCTGCCATCCTTGCGCCGGTCCCACATCTCGCCCTGCCAGTGGCCGGTTTCACGGAGCGACCGCCACATGTCGCGGTAGATTTCCGGCGACGTGGTACCGGATGACAGCACGCGCGGATCGCGTCCGCGGATGTCGTCGATCGAGTAGCCGGTCAGCCGTTCCAGCGCCGGATTGACCGCGACGATGCGGTTGTCGCGGTCGGTGATGAGGATCGCCTCGCCGCTGTGCTCGAAGATGCTGGCGTGCAGCCGCAGCACATCGTCCGCGCTTTGCCGCTCGCGCATCCTTTCGCGCATTTCCCTGCCCGCCCAACCGATGCCGGCCAGACCCAGCAGCCACAGCGCGCCGTGGGTCACGATGAAGTTGGCACGTGCGGTCGCCAGCCGCTCGTAGTAGGGCGCCAGCGGCAGGTTGACGCCGGTCGCGCCGCGCATGTCGCCCTCCTTGTAACCGAGGATTTCGTGGCACCGGACGCAGACGGGCTCCATCCACCAGGCGCTCAGGTAGCGCAAGTGCGGCTTGCCGTCGATATTCGATATTTCCCAGACGTCGGTCTTGTCGCCGCGTGTGAAGGCTTCGAGCTGCGTCTTCTCCCAGGCGTCGGGGGCATTGGCGGGGTTCAGATAGCGCAGGCCGGTGATGCGGCCGGCCTTGCCGCGGACCTTGGCGAAATCGTCCATCATCTCGCGCACCATGATCGCCGGCGCGCGCAGGGTCAGGTTCTGCCCGTCGGTGGTGCGCACGTCGCGACGGGGCAGGTGCGCCATGTGCGGCGAAGGTTGCTCCTTTTCGGTCACCGGCACGTACACGCCGCCATGGCGCATGGCCCAGCGACGGAAAGCCATATCCTTGTCGCGGATGGCGCCCGCCTCGGCGTAGGCCATCTTCAGGATATTGCGTTCCTCGTTCTCCAGGTTCCAGAAAAGCGAGAGGCCCAGCGCCAGGGTCCAGAACGCCAGCACGGTCACCACAAGCACCTTCGGCCGCGCGAATCTTGTCGCGGACGCTGCCGAAGCATGCGGCAATTGCTCGGTCGCCTTCATGGGACTGGATTATAGGCACTTGGCTCGGCCGCTGCCGGGCGGTTCCCGCTTTCGCGGAACCGCGGCGACACCGTATTCGCCTGTAGAATTCATGCTGCATCGCATCAGCACTCGCATCGGCAAGACTTCCAATGGCCAGAATTTCCATCTACGACTCCACGCTCCGCGACGGCGCCCAGGCGCAGGGCATCTCCTATTCGGTCGACGACAAGATCAAGATCGTCGAGCGGCTCGACGCGCTCGGCATCCGCTATATCGAGGCCGGTAACCCCGGCTCGAACCCGAAGGACCTCGAATTCTTCGCCCGCGCCGCGACGCTGAAGCTCGCGAACGCCCGCATCATCGCCTTCGGCGCCACGCGCAAGGTCGGCAAGCGCGTCGCCGACGACGCCAACGTGCAATCGCTGCTCAAGGCCGGCACGTCCTCGATCGCCATCTTCGGCAAGAGCTGGGACTACCAGGTGCTGGAAATCCTGCGCACCACGCTCGACGAGAACCTCGCCATGATCGGCGACACCGTGCGCTACCTGAAGCAGCACGGCAAGGAAGTGGTGTTCGACGCCGAGCACTTCTTCGACGGCTGGAAGGACAATCCGGAATACGCGCTGAAGACGCTGGCCGCCGCGGTCGAGGCCGGTGCGGACTGCATCGCGTTGTGCGACACCAACGGCGGCAGCTTCCCCGACGAAATCTTCGAGATCACCCGCACGGTCTGCGCGCGCTTCCCGAGCGCGACCGTCGGCATCCATTGCCACAACGACAGCGAAATGGCGGTGGCCAACTCGATCCGCGCCGTGCAGGCGGGCGCAACGCAGGTGCAGGGCACCATCAACGGCCTCGGCGAGCGCTGCGGCAACGCCAACCTGTGCTCGATCATCCCCAACCTGCAACTGAAGCTCGGCCACGACTGCATTCCCGCGGACTCGCTGCGCCACCTGACCTCGGTGGCGCGTTCGGTGGCGGAAATCGCCAACATGCCGCACAACGAGAAGGCGCCCTACGTCGGCGGCCACGCCTTCGCGCACAAGGGCGGGATGCACATCGACGCGGTGGTGAAGAACCCCATCTCCTATGAGCACATCAACCCCGAGCTGGTCGGCAACACGCGCCGAGTGCTGATGTCCGAAGTCGCCGGCCGCAGCACGCTGCTGGCGCGCATCAACGCCGTCGACCCGCGGCTTTCCAAGGACTCGCCCGAGACGCGGCGGATCATGGACAGGCTGAAGGAACTCGAACACGAGGGCTACCAGTTCGAGGCGGCGGAAAGTTCCTTCGAGCTGGTGGTGCGCAAGATGCTCGGCCGCTACACGCCCTTCTTCGAACTGGTCGAGTTCAAGGTCATCGTCAACGAACCCTGCGTCAATGAGGTGAATTCGTCGGTGATCATCAAGGTACGCGTCGGCGACCAGGAGGTACTGACGGTCGCCGAAGGCGACGGTCCGGTGAACGCGCTCGACCGAGCTGCCCGCAAGGCGCTGGAGCGGCTCTACCCGGCCATCGGCGAGATCCGCCTCACCGACTACAAGGTGCGCGTGCTCGACTCCGACAAGGCCTCTGCGGCCAAGGTGCGCGTGTTGATCGAATCGACCGACGGCCGCGAGAACTGGACCACCATCGGCGTCTCCACCGACATCATCAACGCCTCCTGGCAGGCGCTGGTCGACGCCATCGAATACAAGCTGATGCGCGACCGGGAAGCGAAGCGGGCGGCGTAAGGCTTGGCGCCGCCCTCGGGCGACAGCCATTTACCGCTTGAATCATCTGTACCAATATTGGTACAATGCGAACATGAACGAACCGATACTGTCTGTTTGTTTCTTCCGCACCGATGCAGGCAGCGAGCCGTTACGCGAATGGCTGAAAGGTCTTTCCGCGCAGGACCGCAAGATGATCGGCGAAGACATCAAGACAGTGCAGTTCGGTTGGCCGCTCGGCATGCCGCTGGTGCGCAAGATGGGCAAGGACTTGTGGGAAGTCCGCATCCATCTCGAAGGGCGAATCGCCCGCGTGCTGTTCACTGTCGAAGATGGTGTGATGGTGCTGCTGCACGGCTTCATCAAGAAATCGCCGGACACGCCGCAGAACGAACTGAAACTGGCCGAAGGCCGTCGCGACAAGGTAAGGAGTGGATCATGAGCAAGAAGCATATCGGCAGCAATTTCGACGAGTTCCTCGCCGAAGAAGCCTTGCTCGATGACGCCACCGCGACCGCCGTCAAGCGCGTGATCGCGTGGCAGATCGAACAGGAAATGAAAGCGCAGAAGCTGACCAAGACCGCCATGGCGGCCAAGATGCGCACCAGCCGCGCGGCGTTGAACCGCCTGCTCGACGCCAGCGACACCAGCCTGACGCTCACGACGCTGGCGAGCGCCGCCGCTGCACTCGGCAAGCACGTCAAGATCGAACTGGCGGCGTAAGGCTCACCGCATAAGTCAGTCGTGGTGACACGCCACGCCGGACCGAATAGCTACATCGCTCGCGCTAGATAGGATCCCAGCCGCATGTCGGTGGTCAGGATGTGCTCGGTCAGCCAGCGTTCCAGGAACACGATATGCTCGTCCGCCACTGACTTGTCCGACCGAAGAAGCTTCGCCTGTAGTTCCTTGGCGCTTTCGATCAAGTCCCGGTGTTCCGCCTTGTGTTCTTCCATTTCCGGGTATCGGTATTTCAGCATCAGTCGCTCTTCGTGGCTGAAGTGCCAGACCGTGCAGTTGATCAACTCTTCGAGCGTCACCGCGAGATACTCCGCGGACTCCCTGTCCCGGACAGCATGACCAAGCGTATTGAAGATTCCGACCAGCTTCCGGTGATCCTCGTCGATCTCCTCGACTTCAACGCTCAAGATCTTGCTCCAAACGATGTCTTTCACGATATCCCTCCCGACGACTGCCTCACAACCATAAATGTTCTCAGGTTAGCAAAGACCGACACTCCTCACGGTTGTCCTAGATCAACGATTGCAGGCACGCCGATGGGAAAGAGTCTTGCGGCCTGATGTATCCTTTAGGCTTTTCCAATCACGAGAACCACCATGGCCGGCAAGACGCTTTACGACAAACTTTGGGAATCGCACGTGGTCCGCGAAGAAGCGGACGGCACCTGCCTCCTCTACATCGACCGCCACCTCATGCACGAGGTAACCAGCCCGCAAGCGTTTGAGGGCCTGAGACTAGCCGGCCGCAAGGCCTGGCGTTCGAACTCCATCGTCGCCAATCCCGACCACAACACGCCGACCGACCACTGGGACCGCGGCATCGAGGACCCGATCTCGCGCCTGCAAGTGGAAACGCTCGACGCCAACATCAAGGACTTCGGCGCGCTGGTGTACTTCCCGTTCAAGCACGCCAACCAGGGCATCATCCACGTCATCGGCCCTGAGAACGGCACCACGCTGCCGGGCATGACCGTCGTCTGCGGCGACAGCCACACCTCGACGCACGGCGCCTTCGGCGCGCTGGCGCACGGCATCGGCACCTCCGAGGTCGAGCATGTGCTCGCCACGCAGACGCTGGTGGCCAAGCGCTCCAGGCGCATGCTGGTCAAGGTGGAAGGCAGCCTGAGCGCGGGCGTCACCGCCAAGGACGTGGCGCTCGCCATCATCGGCAAGATCGGCACCGCCGGCGGCACGGGTTACGCCATCGAGTTCGGCGGATCGGCCATTCGCGCGCTCTCGATGGAAGGCCGCATGACCCTGTGCAACATGGCCATCGAGGCCGGCGCGCGTGCCGGCCTGGTGGCGCCCGACTCGAAGACCTTCGCCTACCTCGACGGCAAGCGCTACGCGCCGCACTGCGACTGGGACAGGGCGCTCGCCTACTGGCGGACGCTGAAGAGCGACGACGATGCGAAGTTCGACGCCGTCGTCGAACTCGACGCCGCGAAGATCGAGCCGCAAGTTACCTGGGGCACTTCGCCCGAACAGGTGTTGCCGGTTGGTTCGAAGGTACCGAACCCGGCGAAGGAAGCCGATGCGCAGAAGCGCGCCGGCATCGAGCGCGCGCTGCAATACATGGGCCTCAAGGCCGACACGCCGATCAGCGAGATCAAGATCGACAAGGTGTTCATCGGCTCCTGCACCAACTCCCGCATCGAAGACCTGCGCGCCGCCGCCAAGGTGGCCAAGGGCCGCAAGAAGGCCGCCAGCGTCAAGCAAGTGCTGGTGGTGCCGGGCTCGGGCCAGGTCAAGCGCCAGGCTGAAGAAGAAGGACTGGACAAGGTGTTCACCGACGCCGGCTTCGAATGGAGAGAGCCCGGCTGCTCGATGTGCCTGGCCATGAACGCCGACCGCCTCGCCGCGGGCGAGCGCTGCGCCTCGACCTCGAACCGCAACTTCGAAGGTCGCCAGGGCGCCGGCGGCCGCACTCATCTCGTCAGCCCGGAGATGGCCGCCGCCGCCGCCATCGCCGGCCACTTCGTCGACATCAGGAATTTCTGACATGAAGCCATTCACCCAACTCGACGGTCTCGTCTGCCCGCTCGACCGCGCCAATGTCGATACAGACGCCATCATCCCCAAGCAGTTCCTCAAGTCGATCAAGCGCTCGGGCTTCGGCCCCTACCTGTTCGACGAGTGGCGCTACGCCGACGTCGGCGAGCCCGGCATGGACTGCACGAACCGGCCGCTGAAGAAGGATTTCGTCCTCAACCAGCCGCGCTACCAGGGCGCGCAGGTGCTGCTCGCCCGCGACAACTTCGGTTGCGGTTCCAGCCGCGAGCACGCGCCCTGGGCCATCGAGGACTACGGCTTCCGAGTCGTCATCGCGCCCTCCTTCGCCGACATTTTCTTCGGCAACTGCTACAAGAATGGCATCCTGCCGATCGTCGCCTCCGCCGAGGTCGTCGACCAGCTGTTCCGCGAGTGCGCAGCCAGCAAGGGCTATCACCTGCGCGTCGACCTGGAAACACAGACCGTGCGCAATCCGGCCGGCGAGTGGTTCACGTTCGACATCACGCCGCACCGCAAGCACTGCCTGCTGAACGGCCTCGACGAAATCGGCCTGACGCTGCAACACGCCGACGAGATCAGGGCCTTCGAGGAAAAGCACAGGGCCGCCCAGCCCTGGCTGTTTGCATGAGCACCCTGCCGCAGTGCCCGAGGTGCGGGTCGGAGTTAACCTACGAGGACGGCGGCCTGTGCGTCTGCCCCGAGTGCGCCCACGAGTGGAGCAATGACGCCTCGGCTGAAAATCCAGAGCAGAAGCGCGAAGTGCGCGACGCCGTCGGCAACGTCCTCAATGATGGCGACACCGTCACGGTCATCAAGGATCTGAAGGTCAAGGGTTCCTCGTCGGTGGTCAAGGTCGGCACCAAGGTCAAGAACATCCGCCTTGTCGACGGCGACCACGACATCGACTGCAAGATCGACGGCATCGGCGCCATGGGCCTCAAGTCGGAGTTCGTGAAGAAGGCTTGATGACGATGCGCCTGCTACCCGATGTCGATGTTCTGATCCTGATGGCCACGGCGCTTGCCTCGAAGCGACGGCCGGCGACGCTGACCGGGATCGTGGCGGCGGCCGACCTGATCCAGGGCGCGATTCCGTTCATCGACAAACTGGGCGACGGGATTCGGCGGCTGTCCAGCCTCGGGCTGATCGCTTCGGCGGAAGAAGGCTACACGCTGACGCCACCGGCCCAGAAGATCATGGCGGCGCAGCCGAAGAAAGCAGAAGCCGAAGAGCTGATCGCGGCAGTCCGGGAGAGCCTCGCCGCGTACCGGCCCACGGGTGAGTATGCGACCGTAGTGCCGAGCGCGGAAGAGCTTGCCGACGCCATCCTGGCGCACAAGGCGGACAAGAAGGTCGCGGGCAAGAACATGCTGATGCCCAAGCCGAAGCCCGATCGCCACTTCAAGATCGAGGGCCGCTGGCGCCGGGCGCCAGGAACGCGCGGTCGGAAGGCCTGAGACGCTGGCGGGTCCGCGCCGCCTCAATCCGTGCCGGCGCGTTGCCATTACGGGACTTCCTGGCCTTGAACAATGAAAGCATTGGCGCTAAGATAGTAACTTGTTACTTACTAACTATGCCCAATGTCAGCCGCCGTCGAACCGAAATCCTTGGTCATCGAAGGACAGGCGCGTGAGAAGCGTCTCCGCCTGTCCGCGAACGAGCGCCGCCGCGAAGTAGTCGCAGCGGTTGTCGAGCTCGCTCGCGACCGCGGCCCGGATGCGATTACCACTCAGGCGATTGCCGACCGCATCGGCGTCACCCATGGGGCGCTGTTCCGCCACTTCCCCGACAAGGAAGCGATGTGGGCGGCCGTCTTCGACTGGGTGCAGGCCGAGCTCGGCTTGGTCGTTGGCGCAGCCTTCGCTGCCGGCGGCGAACCACTGGCGATACTGGAGCGGGTATTCCATGCGCATGTCGGCTTCATCGCCGGCCATCCCGGCGTGCCGCGACTGCTCTTCCATGAGCTCCAGCGTCCGGCCGACTCGGCGTTCCATGAGCAGGTGCGACGGATGGTCGGCGCCTATCGCCAGCGCCTGTGTGCCCTGCTGGCACTCGCCAAGGAGCATGGACAACTGCCGGCCGGCCTCGACGAAGAGGCCGCCGCTGTGCTGTTCCTGGGCACGGTCCAGGGCCTGGTGGTGCAGAGCACCCTGTTTCGCGGCGAGGCGGGCATGCTCGATGCCGCGCGCCGGATATTCCCGCTGCTGCTCGACGGCTTCCGCGGTACCCATACCGGAGTGACTCCATGAACTTCCCGCCTCGCCGCACCCTTGCCCTCGGTGCAATCGTAGTGGCCGCCCTTGGCGGCTTTGGCTGGGTAGTGACTACCCAGGGTCCCCTGGCGCCGACCAGGGTCACCGTGGTCAAGGTCGCCGAATCGACGCTGGAGCGATCCCTGTTTGGCATCGGCACCGTGGAGGCGCGGCGCAGCTATTCGATCGGCCCGACCGTCGCCGGACGCGTCGCCAGCGTTCGGGTCGATCAGGGCGATGCGGTCGCCGCCGGTCAACTGCTCGCCGAGATGGACCCGGTCGACCTCGAATCCCGCCAGGCTGCCGGCAGCGCCGCGGTCGCCCGGGCGGAGCAACTGGTCGCCTCGGCACAGGCTTCGCTCGCCGAAGCGAGCAGCCGTGCCCGCCTGGCACGAACCAGCAGCGAGCGTTTCGCCGACCTGCGGCGCAAGAACTTCGTCAGCCAGGAGGCCGCCGACGCCAAGGCGCACGAAGCCGCCGCCGCCAGCGCCGCGCAGGCGGCGGCCACGGCGGCCCTGGCTGCCGCCGGGGACGAGGCGCTTCGCGCGCGGGCCGATCTTGCGGGACTGGGCAAGAGTCGCGCCCATTTGCGCCTGACCAGCCCCGTCGCCGGCATCGTTACCGCCCGCCTGGCCGAGCCGGGCTCGACGGTGGTCGCGGGCCAGTCGGTCGTGCAGGTGATAGACCCGGCCACGCTGTGGCTACGCGTGCGGATCGACCAGGGCCGGTCGACCGGGCTCGCCGTCGGGCTGGAGGCCGACATCACGCTGCGTTCCCGCCCCGGCCGGATGCTCAAGGGCCGGGTGGCACGCGTCGATCTCGTTGGCGATCCCGTTGCCGAGGAACGCATCGCCAACGTGGCCATCAATGAACCGCCCGAACAACTCGCCATCGGCGAACTGGCCGAAGTGACGCTGCGCCTGCCGTCCGTCGGCAAGGCGCTGTCCATCCCGGCGACGGCGATCAAGCGGGTAGGCAAGGCCGACGGCGTGTGGCGGCTGAGTGACGGTCGCACCCGGTTCGCAGCCGTCACGGCCGGCATCGCCGCCAACGACGGCAACGTGCAAGTTTTGAGCGGCCTGTCGGCAGGGGACGAGATCGTCGTCCATGCCACCCGCACGCTGGCACCGGACATGAGCGTCACCGTGGTGGAGTCGCTGACGAAAGCAGCGCCATGATCAACCTCGCCGGCCGCGACGTCCTCCACGGCTGGGGCAAGTTTCTCTTTACCGGAATCGGACTGGGTCTTCTGATCGGGGTCACGCTCTCGATGGCCGGCATCTATCGGGGCATGGTGGACGACGGCCAGGCGCTGATCGACAACAGTGGCGCCGATCTGTGGGTGGTTCAGCAGAGCACGCTCGGCCCCTACGCGGAACCATCCAGCCTGCGCGACGACGTCTGGCGCGGCATCGCCGGGCTGCCCGGCGTCGCGGAAACCGGCAACGCGGCATACCTCACCCTACAGATCGAACACGCCGGCAGGGAGTCGCGGGTGATGCTGGTCGGGTTCGAAGTCGACCGGCTCAACCGACCCGGCGCGCCCGCCTACCTCACGGCGGGAAGGCCGGTGCTTGCCGGACACTACGAAGCGATTGCCGACGAGCGCACGGGGCTCAGGCTGGGCGAGCAGGTACGCATCCGCCGACACGACTACCGGATCGTCGGCCTGACGCGCCGCATGGTCTCGGCCAGCGGCGACCCGATGGTATTCGTGCCCCTCAAGGATGCGCAGGAAATCCAGTTTCTCAAGGACAACGATGCCCTGCTCAATGAGCGCGCCCGCGTCGCCGCCAACCCGGCCTTCAACCGCCCGGGCGTACCGGGCCTGCTCGAGGCGGTGCAGGCGAGCGGCGCACAGAGCCGCATGGTCAATGCCGTGCTGGTACGGCTCGAACCCGGCGCGGACCCGGATGCCGTGGCCGGCGAGATCCGCCGCTGGAAGCGCCTGCAGGCATACACCAAGGTGCAGATGGAAGACATCCTGGTCGCCAAGCTGATCGCCACCTCGTCCAGGCAGATAGCCATGTTCCTGGTCATCCTGTCGGTGGTGACCGCGGCGATCGTCGCCTTCATCATCTACACCATGACCATGGCCAAGGTGCGCGAGATCGCGGTGCTGAAACTCATCGGCGCGCGGAACCGGACGATTTCCGGCATGATCCTGCAACAGGCGCTGGGCCTGGGCCTGATCGGCTTCCTGGTCGGGCGCGTTGCCGCCGGACTGTGGGCGCCGGTATTCCCGAAGTACGTGCTGCTGTTGCCGGGCGACGCCCTGCGCGGCTTCGCGATCGTGATGGCGATCTGCGCCCTGGCCAGCGTGGTGGCGATCCGCGCCGCGCTGCGCATCGACCCCGCAGAGGCGATCGGAGGCTAGCATGGACGCCACCCCCGCGATCCGCCTCACCGGTCTCAGGAAGCGTTACGGCACGGGCGAGGCTGCCGTCGACGCGCTGAAGGGCGTAGACATGACCGTCGCACCGGGCGAGGTGGTTGGCCTGATCGGCCCCAGCGGTTCCGGCAAGAGCACCCTGCTCAAGTGCCTTGGCGCGGTGATAGAACCGACCGCCGGCCGCATCGAACTGTCAGGGGAGACAATCTACGACAGCGAAGATGGCGGCTGGCGGGCCGGCGACCTGCGCACGCTGCGCCGGGACCGGATCGGCTTCGTCTTCCAGGCGCCCTACCTGATTCCCTTCCTCGACGTCACCGACAACGTCGCGCTGCTGCCCATGCTGGCCGGCGTCGGCAATGCCGCGGCACGCCAGCGGGCACTGGAACTGCTGACGGCGCTCGACGTCGCGCATCGCGCCGGCGCGCAGGTATCGCAGCTCTCCGGTGGCGAGCAGCAGCGCGTGGCCATCGCCCGGGCCCTGGCCAACCACGCGCCGGTGATTCTCGCCGACGAACCCACGGCGCCACTGGATTCGGAGCGTGCGCTGACGGTGGTGCGCATCCTCAATCAGATGGCGGTGCAGTACCAGACTGCGATCATCGTCGTCACCCACGACGAAAAGATCATTCCGACGTTCAGGCGCATCTACCAGATCCGCGACGGCAAGACACACGAGGAAGCCGGCGAAGGACGGGAAATCTAGCCCCGTACCTTCCTGGCCGCCGCTACGGTCGCCGGCGGCCCGCGCCGGGATGAATAGTCAGCCGTGGCGACACGCCGCGCCGCGCCGGGTTCCATGGCTGGTGCGCTATCCTTCGTCGCCTGAGCATGTCCGTGCACCAATCATCGCGGGCACGGGACACCGCAGCCGACGAGGTTTGAATTGAACGCACCAGAATCGCCGCCTGAGTCGCCACCCGCCTCGATCGCGAAGAGCCCGCCCGCCTTTCGCGCCGAGGCAGTGCATCGTCTGCTGATCGGCATCGAGGGCGCGCTGCCGCTGTTTCCGCTGCTGCCGGTCGTGATGGCGCTGGGCGTCTGGCAGCATGTCGACAAGGTGCTGCTGCTGGCGTGGCTCGCGGTCACGGCGGTGCTGACGCCGGGCTGGCAGTACCTGGTGCTGCGCCGCTATCGCGCCGAACCGCGCTCAACGGGGCGGGCCAACCACTGGGGCCGGGTCATGCTGTGGCCGACGCTGCTGGACGGCATCGCCTGGGGCATCGGCGGGATCGTCTTCTACTCGCCGGACGCCTTGCTGCAACAGGTGGTGGTGCTGGCGCTGATCGTCGGCATCCCGACGGCTTCCATCTTCGCCACCTCCTGGTGGCCGCCGATCTTCTACGTCAATTGCTATCCGCCCATCCTGCTCACCGCCGCCGGCCTGGCCTGGCGCGGCGAACCGGAGCAACTGGCGCTGGCCTTCGGCCTGGCGGTCTACGTGGTGATCCTGCACCAGTTGATGAAGAAGGCCGAGGGCGTGGCGATGGAGACCATCTCCCTGCGCTTCGACAAACAGGAGCTGATCGACCAGCTCCAGCACGAGAAGGACGTCGCCGAGCGCGCCAACCTCGCCAAGTCGAAGTTCCTCGCCGCCGCCAGCCACGACCTGCGCCAGCCGCTGCACGCCATGACGCTGTTCGTCGCGGCGATGGACGACCGCGCGCAGCCACCCGAGACGCGCGCGATGCTCGGCAACATCCAGCGCTGCGCTACGGCCCTCGAATCCCTGCTTCAGACGCTGCTCGACATTTCCAAGATCGATGCGGGCATCATCGAGCCGCGCACGCGCGACTTCAGGCTGGCGCCGCTGCTTCGCCGCCTGGCGGCGGAATTCGCGCTTCAGGCGCAGTCCGCCGGACTGACGCTCACTACGCGCTGCGACGACCTGACCGCAAAGTCGGACCCCGATCTGGTCGAACGCATCCTGCGCAACCTCATCACCAACGCGATTCGCTACACTGCATCCGGCGGCGTCGAAATCCGCTGCCAAACCGGGGCATCCGCCATCGTCGTGGAGGTAAAGGACACCGGCATCGGCATCCCCGCTGCCCAACAGGAACGCGTGTTCGACGAGTTCGTCCAGCTTGGCAACCCGGAGCGCGACCGGACCAAGGGCCTCGGCCTCGGCTTGGCCATTGTCCGCCGCCTGGCCGGACTTCTCGGCACACCGCTGACGCTCGACTCCGCCCCCGGCCGCGGCTCGACCTTTCGCATCGAGTTGCCGGCGGGGAACCCCGCGGCGGCCGATGATGGCGCGCACGATGTCGCCGTGGCCGCCCCGTCGCTCGAGGGTGCGGTCGTGGTCGTGGTCGACGACGAGGCCGACGTGCGCGAAGGCATGCGGACCCTGCTCGAAGGCTGGGGCTGCGACGTGATCGCCGGCGAGGACGCCGAGTCGGTGCTGCATCGGCTGGACGCGGCAGAACTGGTGCCGCACGTGGTGCTGGTGGACTATCGCCTGCGCGGAAAGACCACCGGCGTCGATGCCATCAAGGCCGTCCATCGCCATTTCGACCTCGACATTCCGGCCGCGATCGTCACCGGCGACACGGCGCCGGAACGGCTGGTCGAGGCGCAGGCCAGCGGCTACGCGCTGCTGCACAAACCACTGCGGCCCGCCAAGCTGCGCGTGCTCCTACAGAACCTGAGACGCGGCATCGAGGTGAGCGCCTAGGCGGCGCCCTTGGTACCGTTCTGGCGAGGCGCTTCGGCAATGCCCATCGCGTGCGCCGCTTGCACGGCCTGGACGCGATTGCGCACGTTCAGCGTGCGGAAGACCGCCAGCAGGTGGCCCTTGACGGTCTGCTCCGACAAGCCGAGGCGCGTGCCGATTTCCTTGTTGGGGCGCCCCTCGATCACCATGGCCAACACATCCTTCTGGCGCGGTGTCAGCGTCGGCGGCGGCGCCAGTTCGGTCGGCGAAGCGCTGGCCAGGCTGGACGGCGCATAGGTGCCGCCCGCCAGCACCAGACGCAAGGCGCCGAGCAGTACCGTCGAACTCTCGTGTTTCGGCACGAAGCCGGAGGCGCCGGCAGCGAGAGCGTCGCGGATGTCGCGCGGCGTATCGCTCGCCGACACCACCACCAGCGGCACGGTGGGCGAACTCGCAGCCAGCAGCGCCACGGAAGCCGTGCCGCTCATGCCCGGCATGAACAGGTCGACCAGTGCCAGATCGGCATCCGGGTGCGCCACCAGCGCCGCCTTCGCGCTGGCAAAATCCGCTGCCTCGACGATGACGACGCCCCGCTCCAGGCCGGCCAGGATCTGGCCCAGTCCGGCTCGTACCATGGGGTGGTCGTCGGCGACGATCAGTTTCATATTCCGTCCGAAATCCAATTGCCATAGGTTAGCGCATCACCGCCGCGCCGGCATCGATACTTTCGTATCGGTACCTCCGTTGGCTTCCCGACCTCGCTGCCACTGCTAGACTCACCGGTCGGAATCCGCCATCCGCGAAGGAGAACATCATGCGTACCCGCGCCGCATTCCTGCTGTCTGCATCATTGGTCGCCGCGCCGGCCGTCGCCGCCGACTTCGCGCCCGTCGGCGCCAAGGCCACGCTGAGCGTCGACTACCTCTACGAATCGTCGGGCAGGAAGGCCGACAAGTACGACTCCCACGAGTGGAAAGTGCGCCGCAGCGTCGGCATGACGGCCGACCTGGCCGCCGCCAAACCGGCCTCGCTCTCGTCGGTGCAGGGGCCCGACGCGGCGCAGGGCGCGAAGATCGACAAGCAGCGCGCCCAGGCCGAGAAGATGAGTACCCAGATGGCCCCGACCATGGCGGCCGTCGAGAAGATCATGGCCAAGTGTGGCGAAGACGAAGCCTGCATCGAGCGCGAAACGATGAAGCTGGGTTTCGGCATGTCCGGTACCAGGCAGACCGAGGAGGCGCTCAAGACCGGCCGTGAGACGACGGAGATGATGAAGCCCGACTCCCTGCGCTACCAGCTGTGGAAGCCGACGGCGCTCAAGGGTACCTACGAGATCGAGGAAAGCGCAAGGTTCGTCGACGCCGATCCCTTGTGCATGACGCTGCCCGGCGCCCGCTGCCACCGCAGCGAGGCTCGCCAGGGCTCCGGCGCGGTACCGGGTGCCCTGCCCGATGCCGTGAAGCAGGGCCTTGCCGCCGGCTTCGCCACGGTAGAGGTCGACACTGGCAAGAACATGATCTGGGTGCGCCTGCCGCTGCCCCTGAACGTGCTGCCGATCACCGAGACCATCGTCACCGACAAGCCGGGCAGCGACGCGCCCAGGGGTGCGCAAAAGCGCCAGTACGACTTCAAGGCATTGCGCGACATCCAGCCGTTCAACGTCGCGCTCAAGGGCGGCTGGCGCAGCCAGAGCGGCGAGCAGACCATCGACCTCAGGGACGGCGCCGGCGAGTCCGGCAAGTTGCGCGTACGCTGGCGCTTCGTCGCCCAGTAACCCTCACCCTCGTCGAAAAGTCAGCCGCGGTGGGCCGCCTACTTCTTCTGCACGGCCTGCCCTTCGCGCGCAACCTGATCGGCCGGCTTGAGATTGCCGCAGTCGGCGCCGACGAAGCGCGCTTGCGTATCGTTCTGCCAGGTGTGCCGGCCGTTCGCGTCGTTGGTGACCATGTCGATCCGTGTCGCGACGCTTTCGCTGGCGAGGACACTCTCGCCCTTGCCGGTCGTCGTGCGTCCCTGGTCGGCACAGCTGAATTCGAAAGCAACCCGATTGCCGCCACGATTGAACGCCGTCGGCTCGCACTTCACGTCCGGCGGCAGCAGTGGCTTGTCGCCCGCGGCCATTTCCGGGCTGACGCAGATGCGCTGCGTCGTGCTGGCCGGCGGCCGGCCGAGCGTCGCTTCCATCTGCCTGCGTTGCTGCGGCGTCATGTTGCCCATCAACTGCTGCATGCCGGCCAGCGCCGCAGGCACCAGCGCCGTCACGTCACGCCCATCCACGATCTGCCTGACCAGGCGTATCTCCCATAGACCCGGCTTCACCGTGCCGCCCTCCGTCGCCGCCGCCGTCGCGCCCGCCACCGTCGCCGCAATTGCCACGGCAAGTATCCTGCTTGTCATCGATCCTGATCCCTTTCGCCGACCCGGGCCTGAAGCCCGAAAACGAAAGCATAGAGCATCGATGGCAACCTGGTGAACCAGTCGCCTCACGACGACGCAGCGCACCATCATCGCGGCGTTGACAGTGCCTGTCGCGCGGACTAGATTGAGATTGCGTTCGCTTTGACGTGATTCCGAGGAGGAACCTAGCGCTGAGGCAATCCGAACGTAGTGACGCGTAGTAAGAGTTGATATGAAGCCGTTCAGGCTTCGGCCGTAATGGCCAGCGCCGAGTTGAATCCGCTTGCGGGCGCATAAAAATTCCGCGAAGCGAAAAAGCCCGCTTCAAGAATGTTGGAGCGGGCTTTACATTTCGTGGCACGCAGGTTGACACAGCACGGCGCAGTCGCCCGCTGCGCCGCCGGCTAATGCGCGGCTTGGGGCAAACGCGATTCGAACTGCTGCGCGGCCTCGACGGCGAGCCGTCCCCGCCGCGGATTGGCACGCAGCCGGGTGTTGGTGCCACTGTTGCGCACCAGATCGGCAATCGCTTCCTGTTGCGCGTGCGCGTCCCGCAGCATCTGGTGGCAAAGCTCACGCAGCCGCGCGGGCACCGTCGCATCGCCGCGAATGCTGTCGAGACAGAGTTGCGCCAGTTGCCGGCGAAACTCGCTGTGCACCGCGGCCCGGTTCGACAGGTACTCGCGCTGCTTGCTGCATTCGGCCAGCAGGCGCTCCTGGAAGCCGAAGTGTTCGCGGGTGAAGTAAGCCATCCAGTCGAGCATATCGCACACCTGCTGGCGTGCGCATGCGCCGTCGGTGAGCTGTTCGATCCGGGCCGTGGCCCAGGCCAGCAATTCGTTGTGACGACAGCATTCCCCGATGCCGTCGGGACTCTTGATTTCCATTGCCATGGGTTGTCTCCTCCTCCCGGCGATATGACGCGCGCCTTTTACAGGCTGTCGTATGCGTGCAATTTCCGCACTATCGGCAACGGAAAGCAAGTCGCGGTGCACCATCGACGGTCGCCCGGCTCGCGGCCGAGGTGGCTCAATGCCCGGTGAGCTGGCCGTAGAGCATCGGCAGGCGCATCGGCAGTTCCTCGGGATTCCGCAGCACCGTGAAGCCGCCCGGGCCGAACATGTGCGGCAGATAGGAAGCGCCCTCGCGGTCGATGGTGACGCAGAAGGGCTTGAGGCCGGCACGACGCGCGTCGATCAGCGCCATGCGCGTGTCCTCGACGCCGTAGCGGCCCTCGTAGTGGTCGAGGTCATGCGGCTTGCCGTCGGAGAGGATCAGCAGCAGGCGCAGCGCGCTCGGCTGCTGCCCCAGCAACGTCGTCGCGCGGCGGATGCCGGCGCCCATGCGCGTGTAGTAGCCGGGCTTGAGCGCGGCGATGCGGCCGCGCGCCGAAGCGTCGAACGGCGCTGCGAAATTCTTGATGTCGTGGAAGCGGACGTGGTCGCGCCGCAGCGACGAGAAGCCGTGGAAGGCAAAACGGTCGCCCGTGGCCGACAGGGCCTCGCCGAACAGCATCAGGCTGTCGCGGATCACGTCGATGACGCGGTGCCGATCGGAGACCCAGGCATCGGTGGACAGCGACAGGTCGGCGAGCACCAGGCAGGCGAGGTCGCGTTCGCGCTGGTTCATGCTCAGGTAGGCGCCGGCACTGGAGAAATGCTGGCCAGCCAGGCGGTCGGCGTGCAGGCGCACGCAGGCGTCGACATCCAGTTCGGTACCGTCCGGCTGCGCCTTCAGCCAGCGGCGTGCCGGCGCCAGCGCCGCGAACTGGCTGCGCAACTTGCGCGCCGGCCGGCGCAGGTGCTCGGGCAGCGGAATCGGCTCGACGTCCCGCGCCTGCATGATCTGGACGCGGCAATAGTCGGGGCGCAGCTCGTGGCGCTTCCAGTCCCACTCCGGCAGGGGAATGCCCGCCCCCAGCGGCACGTCGTCCTCCGCGGCCGACGGCAGGTCGAGGTCGAAGCGGACCTTGGCGGCGACCCGTTCGCTGTCCTGCGCCACCGTCAGCTTGTCCATGTCGTCGGCGATCGCCTTGGCGTCCGAAGCCGGATCGTCGTCGAGCGCCCGGTTGACCTTGATGTATTCGGCCCAGGAGAGCAGGCTTTCGGCGCGGAAGGCCAGGATCATCGGCGACTCGTTCTCGGGCATCTCGGTGCGCTCGGCCTGGTAGCGCTTGTCGCCGACGCCGACCTCCTCGGGGCGCTTTTCCTCGTCTTCTTCCTTCTCATTCGGCGTGTCGCCACGGCTGACTTTCGCAGCATCGTTGAGCGGCGACGGGTAGAGCCACAACGGCACAGGCTGTAGCGGCTTCGCCTTGCGCAAAGTCAGCCGTGGCAACACGCCGACCGCGCCCGGTTCCGCGAGCGCATGGCGCACCGCGCGTTCCTGGGCGGCCTCGTCGGCCGGCATGGCGTCGGGTGCGATGCGCTCCGCCAGCGTCGCGGCGACCAGCCGTTCATAACGTGCCCGCAGCCCCGGAAACGCCTTCAGTGCGCGCAGCGTCGCCAGCTGGCTGCGCACGATCCACGCATCGGCGGACGGTTCGGGCTCGTGCGCGGCGGCGGCGATCAGCCAGAGGTAAAGATCGCGATTGAGCGTACGGTCCGGGAAGTACGCGATCTCGGGCGGCAGGCGCAGGGTTTCGAGGTCGAGCGAGGCCGACGCACTGCGATCGTCGGTGGCCGCGACGCGCGACAGCCAGCGCCGGCGTGCGCCGTGGCGCTGGGTCGAAGCCGGCGCGACGCGCAGGCCGGCATCGCCGCCGAGCGCGCGGAAGAGGATACCGAGCGTCCGCTCCAGGTCGGCCAGTTTGACCGCCGCTTCCGGATGGTCGCGCCGTGCGCTGCGGGTGATGAAGCGGTCCCAGAGTCCGCCGACGAATTCTTCCATTTCAGTCGCAGCGCGGTCCGATCAGCGGGTAGCGATAGGGCTTGCCCGCCAGCGCCTTCGACAGCCCGACGACGCCGAACAGGATCAGCGTCGAATGGACGCACGTGAAATAGATGATCACTACGACCCAGGTCCACTCCCAGTCCAGGCCACCGAGCAGGAGGATCGCCGCGCACGCCACCACGAGCAGCGCACCGCCCCAGAGGCTGACGAAGAAGGTCTGGTCGACATGGCAACGCGCCAGCGACGGCGTATCGCGGTGCCTGAGCCACAACCAGACAATGGCGGCGAACGCCAGTCCGGGCGCCAGCATCAGGTTGGCGAGGAACAGCGCTTCGGCGGCGACCGCCAGCCCTTGGCCCGGCGGCTTAACGTCCGAAGGTGGCAAGGACCACCTCCATCAGCGCGTCGACCACCTCGACGTCGTCGGTCAGGCTCTCGACCACGGCGGCACGGCAGGCTTCGACCGGATCAAGACCGTCGCGGATCAACAAGGCAGCATAGACGAGCAGGCGCGTGCTCGCGACCTCTTCCAGATCGACATCCTTCAAGGCGCGCAGGTTCCTGCCGATCGACACCAGCTGCTTCGCCACCATCGGCTCGCAGCCGGTCTCGCCGAGGAGGATGGACTCCTCGCGCGCCGCCGCCGGAAAGTCGAAGCGCAGCGAAACGAAGCGTTGGCGCGTCGAGGGCTTCATGCCCTTGAGGAAATTCTGGTAGCCGGGGTTGTAGGAGACGACCAGCATGAAGCGGTCGGGCGCGTGCAGCAACTCGCCGGTGCGGTCGATGGGCAGCACGCGGCGATGGTCGGCAAGCGGATGGATCACCACCGTGGTGTCCTTGCGCGCCTCGACCACTTCGTCGAGATAGCAGATGCCACCCTCGCGCACCGCGCGCGTCAGCGGCCCGTCGGACCAGTAGGTACCGCCGTCGCCGATCAGGTGCCGCCCGACCAGGTCGGCGGCGGTGAGGTCGTCGTGACAGGCGACGGTGAATAGCGGCAGGCCGAGCTTCGCTGCCATGTAGGCGACGAAGCGGGTCTTGCCGACGCCCGTCGGTCCCTTGATCAGTACCGGCAGATGATTGCGCCAGGCGTGCTCGAACAGGTCGATCTCGTTGCCTGCGGCTTCGTAATAGGGCAAGTCAATGGCGGCGCGCATATCCATCACAGTCCTTTCCAGTAGCCGCCCATGATAATGCCCAACACCAGCAAGAGCCAGCCGATGACCATGGTTGGCCAGAAGACATTGATGCCGCGCAAGGCCATGAAGTCGCGGATGATGAGCGTGCCCTTGACGGCGGCGATGGCCAGAATGCCCAGTACTGCTGCCGGGCCGGCGTGGCCGGTTTCGCCCATCCACCAGGTGAGGGCCGTGCCGATGAGCAGTACCGCAAAGATGAAATCGAGCCTGCGCGCGTTCATGTTCATGGCTTACCTCATCACATAAACGAGGGGGAAGAGAATGATCCAGACCAGGTCGACCATGTGCCAGTACGATGCGCCCGTTTCCAGACCATGGTGGTCGGCAGCCGAGTAGCCACCCCTGTGCGCCTTCAGCCAGACCGCCAGCAGAATCACCATGCCCAGGATCACGTGCATGAAATGGAAGAAGGTGAGCGACAGGTAGAACATGTAGAAGGTGTTGGTGGCGAGATTGATGCCGGCCTCGAACTTGGCCGAATACTCGAACAGTTTGACCACCAGGAAGCCGCCGCCGGCCAGAATGCCCCAGAGCAGCCAGCGCGCGCTGGCCGCCCTGTGGTCGAGCTTGATCGCGGCGACGGAACGGGCCACGCACCAGCTCCCGGCAATGAGGAAGACGGTGTTCAGCGCACCGGCATTGCGGTCGAGCGTCAATTGCATCTCGTCGAACAGGGCAACGTTGTGCATGCGCGTCACCACGTAGGTGGTGAAGAAGACGCCGAAGGCCAGCAACTCGGCCAGGATGAACACCCAGATGGCGAGGTCGCCGGGCGGGTGATGCACCTTGATATCCGCAATGGCGGGAGAGTTCATGTCGGGAAAGGTCGTTGTCGTCATTGGCCGGGAATATTAGAGACCCCGCATATGTGCTGCCTTGACCTGGAATAAGTGCCCATCCGCGCGGGGCGGCGTGGTTGTCTCGACAAAACGAAACCGGCGTCCCATTCCCATGGGACGCCGGCTCGCTACTGCTTCGAACTAAGCTTGCCTGTTAGGCTGCCGTCTTGTCTTCACCCTTGCAGAAGAAGCTCCAGATGTAGACCAGCAGGCCGATCAGGAACACCACACCGGCCCACTCGCGCATCCAGTAGAACAGGGCGACCTTGTCCTGCGTATCCATGAACGACATCGGCGTCGCGGCGATACGCTGGAGCCAGACCTGAAGGATGCCGGCGGCGGTGAGGAACAGCGTGATGAAGACGATCGCAACCGTCATCAGCCAGAAGGCCCACATCTCCATCACCTGCGCCTTGTTCGAGTTGGCGGCACGACCGCGCAGGATCGGCATGGCGTAGGAGATCATCGTCAGCACCACCATCACGTAGGCGCCGTAGAACGCCATGTGGCCGTGGGCAGCGGTGATCTGCGTGCCGTGGGTGTAGAAGTTCACCGGGGCCAGCGTGTGCAGGAAGCCCCACACGCCTGCGCCGAGGAAGGACATCACACCGGTGCCCAGCGCCCACAGCGTGGCAGCCTTGTTCGGATGCTCGCGGCGGCGGCGGTTCACCATGTTGAAGGCGAACAGGGTCATGGCGAAGAACGGGATCGGCTCCAACGCGGAGAAGATCGAACCCCACCACTGCCAGTACTCGGGCGTGCCGATCCAGTAGTAGTGGTGGCCGGTACCGATGATGCCGGTGATCAGCGTCAGGGTGACGATCACGTACAGCCATTTCTCGATCACTTCCCGGTCCACACCCGTCACCTTGATCAGCACGAAGGCCAGGATGGCGCCGAGGATCAGTTCCCACACGCCTTCGACCCAGAGGTGCACAACCCACCACCAGTAGAACTTGTCCTTGACGACGTTATCCGGGTTGTAGAAGGAGAACAGGAAGAAGATCGCCAGGCCCCAGAGACCGAGCAGCAGCACGATGCTGATCGAGGTCTTGCGGCCCTTGAGCACGGTCATGGTGATGTTGAAGAGGAAGACCAGCGCTACCACGACGATGCCAAGTTTGGTCGGCAACGGTTGTTCGAGGAACTCCCGACCCATGGTGGGCAGCAAGTCGTTGCCGGTCAACTTCGCCAGTCCCGCGTAGGGAACCAGCAGATAACCGACCACGGTCAGCGCCGCTGCCACCAGGAAGATCCAGAACATCAATACCGCCAGCTTGGGACTGAACAGCTCGGTTTCGGATTCCTCGGGCACCAGGTAGTAGGCTGCGCCCATGAAGCCCATGAGCAGCCAGACGATCAGCGCATTGGTGTGCACCATGCGCGCCACGTTGAAGGGAATGTGCGGGAACAGGAAGTCGCCCATCACATACTGCAGGCCCATGACCAGGCCGAACAGGATCTGGGCGACGAACAGGCCGATGGCCGCAATGAAGTAGAGCTTGGCGACCGATTGAGATTTATATTGCATAGTCATATTCCTCCGGTCTCAGCCTTCGATGTTGGGCGGCCAGTTGGACGTATTGATCTCGGACACGTACTTGAAGAACGCGGTGAGGTCATCCAGCTGCTGCTCGGTGAAATTGAACTGCGGCATCTGGCGACGCCCCGGCGTGTTGGTGGGCTGCGTCTTGATCCAGGCCTTGATGAACTCCGGGCCGCGGCGCTTGTAGACGTTACCAAGCTCCGGCGCGAAATAGGCGCCTTCGCCAAGCAGGGTGTGGCAACCGATGCACTGGTTGGTTTCCCACAGCTTCTTGCCCGCCGCGATCGCGGGATTGGCAGCCAGCTGCGCCCGCTGGTCTCGCTGCGGAATGATCTGCTCGTTTTGAAAGGTCAGCGCCAGAAACACCAGCAGGAAGAATATCGTCCCACCGAAAAATATGTTTCGCGCCATCGAGGTAGTAAAGGTCCCGGCCATAAGCACCCCCTTTGGGAATCGATTGACGTAGCTGCCCCTTGCAGCGTGGGCGGAATGTATGCTTTTGCGACAGGTCGGTTCCTTGACTCCCATCAAGAACGCCCAAATGGCGGGGGTGACTTCGTGGCGACGAAATCGGCCCGCACGGGGCACTGCGCTTAGAATCGACGCATTCCAGATGCCGGAAAGGTCAGACCATGAACCCCGCACTGCCGGAAACCGCCCTCGACCAATTGTTCCGCGCCGCCCGGAGCCACAACGGCTTTCTCGACGAGCCGGTCGGCGACGATGCGCTGCACGCCCTGCACGAGTTGGTGAAATGGGGACCGACCGCGGCCAACTCGTGTCCGCTGCGCATCGTCTTCGTCCGCAGCGCGGAGGCCAAGGAACGCCTCAGACCGGCGCTGGCGCCCGGCAATGTCGCCAAGATGCTGTCGGCGCCCGTCACCGCACTGCTCGGCCGCGACATGGCGTTCTACGAGCACCTGCCGCGCCTGTTCCCGCATGCCGACGCGAAAAGCTGGTTCGCCGGCAAGGATGCGGCGATCGACGAATCGGCCCGGCTCAATTCCGCGCTACAGGCCGGCTACCTGATCCTCGCGGCGCGTTCGCTGGGCCTCGACTGCGGACCGATGTCGGGCTTCACATCCGCCGTCGCCGACGCCGCCTTCTTCGCCGGCACGCCGATCAAGTCGTTCATGCTGGTGACCCTCGGCCGAGGCGACCCGGCCAGGCTGTTTCCGCGCAGCCCGCGCTTCGACTTCGCCGACGTCTGCCGAATCGAATAGCGCATGGATCGAACCGAGCGCTTCTACAAGATCGAGCAACTGCTGCACGACCGCCGCAGTGCCAGCTTCGAGGACATCCAGGCCGAACTGGAAGTCTCCCGCGCGACGCTCAAACGCGACTTCCAGTACCTGCGCGACCGGCTCAACGCACCCATCGTCTATGACCGCGAAGCAGGCGGCTACCGCTTTGACGCGCCAACCGGCAAGGCGCAGAGCTTCGCCCTGCCCGGGCTGTGGTTCAACGCCTCGGAAATCCACGCGCTGCTGATGATGCAGAACCTGCTGGAGGAAGTGCAGCCCGGCCTGCTCGGACCGCAGATCGCGCCGCTACAGACGCGTCTGAAGAGCCTGCTCGGCAGCCAGGACGATGCACCGGAGGAAGTCAGCCGCCGCATCCGCATCGTGCACGCCGCCAAGCGCCACGCCGACCTGCGCTTCTTCGAGGTGATCGCCTCGGCATTGCTCAAACGCCATCGTCTCGCCATCCGGCACTGGAACCGCGGCCGCGACGAGGAGACCGAGCGCGAGATCTCGCCGCAACGGCTGGTCTTCTATCGCGACAACTGGTATCTCGACGCCTGGTGCCACCTGCGCGACCAAGTGCGCAGCTTCGGCGTCGACGCCATCCGCCACGCGGCGCTGCTGGAAAAGAAAGCCAGGGACGTGGCGGCGAAGACGCTCGACGAAGTGCTCGGCGCCGGCTACGGCATCTTCTCCGGCGACAAGGTTCAGTGGGCAAAGCTGCGCTTCACACCCGAGGCGGCGCGCTGGGTCGCCGCCGAACAGTGGCACCCGCGCCAGAAGGCAGCCACTGACGGCCACGGTAATTACCTGCTGGAACTGCCCTACTCGAACCCGACCGAACTGGTGATGGACATCCTGCGCCACGGCGCGAACGTCGAGGTACTGGCGCCCGCGTCCCTGCGCCAGGCGGTTCGCGATGAAATGGCCGATGCCTTGAAGGTCTATGCCTGAACCGCTACCATAGCCCGGCCATGACCGAATCGGCCAACGACGAACCCGCCAACCTGATCGCGCAACTCCAGGATCTGCGTCTGGAACACCGCGATCTCGATGAGGCGATCGCGCGACTGGAGGAGGCACCGGCGCCCGCCGACGAGCTTCTGTTGCGGCGGATGAAGAAGCGCAAGCTGCACCTGAAGGATCGCATCTCGGTCATCGAGCG
>JAEHDA010000142.1 GCA_016880655.1 Rhodocyclaceae bacterium | reverse complement strand
CGCCGGTAGTAGTCGCGGATGGTGTTCTGCAGAATGCGCTGGAACAGCATCGGCAGTTCGGCCAAGGGCTTGTCGCTGTACTTGTCGGCCAGCTTCATCATGGCGTCCTGAACGATGTCCAAGGCCGCGTCATCGTCGCGGACGGCGTAAAGGGCCTGCTTGAAGGCGCGCCGTTCGACTTCGGCGAGAAAATCGGAGAGTTCCGTGCGGGAGGCCAGGGGCTGAAGTCCTCGTGTCGATAAGGGCTTACGCCCGGCTTACGCGCTGCGAACGCCTTGACCTGAGACGGTCGAGCCAGTATGGTTACGCGTTTTCGGGCAGAGCCCGTTGTTTTCGGAAATAACCATGCAGTTGACCGGCGCAGAAATTGTAATCAGGTGCCTCCAGGAAGAAAAGGTCGAATTCGTTTTCGGCTATCCCGGCGGCTCGGTGTTGTATATCTACGACGAGTTGTTCAAGCAGGACCAGTTCAAGCACATCCTGGTCCGCCACGAGCAGGCGGCCGTTCATGCGGCCGATGCCTATTCGCGCTCCTCGCAGAAAGTGGGCGTGTGCATGGTCACTTCAGGTCCCGGCGTGACCAACGCGGTGACCGGCATCGCCACGGCCTACATGGATTCGATCCCTCTGGTCGTCATTACCGGTCAGGTGCCGACGGCCTATATCGGCCAGGATGCCTTCCAGGAAGCCGATACTGTCGGCATCACGCGTCCCTGCGTCAAGCACAACTTTCTCGTCAAGGACGTCAAGGATCTCGCGATCACGCTGAAGAAGGCCTTTTACCTGGCCAAGACCGGGCGCCCGGGGCCGGTGCTGGTAGATATCCCCAAGGACATCACCAACCACAAGTGCGACTTCCATTACCCGAAGTCGATCACGATGCGTTCCTACAATCCGGTGGTGAAGGGCCACTCCGGCCAGATCAAGAAGGCGGTACAGCTCCTGCTCGAGGCCAAGCGGCCGATGATCTACAGCGGCGGTGGCGTGATCCTGTCGGATGCTGCGGACAAGCTGACCAAGCTCACGCGCATGCTCGGCTTCCCGATTACCCAGACGCTGATGGGACTGGGTGCCTATCCGGCGACCGACCGCCACTTCCTCGGCATGCTCGGCATGCATGGCACCTACGAAGCCAACATGGCGATGCAGCACTGCGACGTGCTGCTGGCGATCGGCGCGCGCTTCGATGACCGCGTCATTGGCAACCCGGCGCATTTCGCCCAGGTGCCGCGCAAGATCATCCACATCGACATCGATCCGTCGTCCATCTCCAAACGGGTGAAGGTGGATGTGCCCATCGTCGGCAACGTGCCCGACGTGCTCGACGAAATCATCAAGCTGCTCGAGGCGGCCGACGGCAAGCCGGATACCAAGGGACTCGCGACCTGGTGGAAGGAGATCGACGAGTGGCGCGGCAAGAACTCGCTGCAGTACAAGCAGGGCACCGACCTCATCATGCCCCAGTACGTGATCGAGAAGCTATACGAGGTCACGGGCGGCGACGCCTTCGTCACCTCGGATGTCGGCCAGCACCAGATGTGGGCGGCGCAGTACTACAAGTTCGACAAGCCGCGGCGCTGGATCAACTCCGGTGGCCTCGGCACCATGGGCTTCGGTCTCCCCGCCGCGATGGGCGTGCGCTTCGCCAATCCCAAGGCCACGGTGGCCTGCGTCACCGGTGAAGCCTCGATCCAGATGTGCATCCAGGAGTTGTCGACCTGCAAGCAGTATCGCCTGCCGATCAAGATCGTCAACCTCAACAACCGCTACCTCGGCATGGTGCGCCAGTGGCAGCAGATGTACCACGGCAACCGCTACTCCGAGTCCTACGTCGATGCGCTGCCCGATTTCGTCAAATTGGCGGAGGCTTACGGCCACGTCGGCATTCGCGTCGAGAAGCCGGCCGATGTGGAAGGTGCCCTGAAAGAAGCCTTCGTCAAGCACAAGAACGAACTCGTCTTCCTGGATTTCCTCACCGATCAGACGGCCAACGTGTTTCCGATGATCGCGGCGGGCAAGGGCCTGTCGGAAATGATTCTGGCGGAGGATCTGTAACCATGCGCCACATCATCTCCATCCTCCTCGAAAACGAAGCTGGCGCGCTGTCGCGCGTGTCGGGCCTGTTTTCCGCCCGCGGCTACAACATCGAGTCACTGACCGTGGCGCCGACCGAGGACGCTTCGCTGTCGCGCATGACCATCGTCAGCGTCGGCTCCGACGACGTCATCGAGCAGATCACCAAGCAGCTCAACAAGCTGATCGACGTGGTCAAGGTGGTGGACCTGTCGGAGGCGCCGCATATCGAGCGCGAACTGATGCTGGTCAAGGTCCGCGCGACGGGCAAGGACCGCGAGGAAATGAAGCGCGTCGCGGACATTTTCCGCGGCCGCATCATCGACGTCACCGAGTCGTCCTACGTCATCGAATTGACCGGCAACGGTGCCAAGCTCGACGCATTCCTCGAAGCCATCGACCGCTCGCTGGTGCTCGAGACCGTGCGTACCGGTGTCTGCGGCGTCGGCCGCGGCGACCGCATTCTCAAGGCCTGATTCTTTTTTCTG
>JAEHDA010000141.1 GCA_016880655.1 Rhodocyclaceae bacterium | reverse complement strand
GGTGAGTGTGTGGTTTACTTGGCGAATTTGCCGATTTTGGACAAGTGCCTGCAACTCGTCGGCACAAAACAACCTTTCGAGGTAGCCGCGGCTGTCGCCGATCGGTTTGCGCTGTAGCACGTGCAGGCCGGCGATCGGTGTCATGGAAATATCAAAACGACCGCTCACGCTTCACCTTCCGTCATTGAGTATTCGCGGACTTGGTGCACGCTGAAGTCGGCCATTTCTGCGCCCGCTTTCCAAGCCTGGTGCCAGTCCAGAGTCGCTTCCAGCGCCCGTTGCAGGTTCCAGCGCGGACGCCACGCGAGGCGCGCGCGTGCCTTGGCACTGTCCAGCCGTAGCGTGTGCGCTTCATGGGGCTGCGGTGCGACATCGCGCTCCCAGGTTGCCCCCGTCACGCGACCGCAAAGGGTCTCCACGATCCATTGCACCGGACGAGCATCGGCTTCGTCAGGGCCGAAGTTCCAAGCCTCCGCGAAATCCCCGCCGGCCGAGCACAATCTTTCGGCCAGCTTGATATAGCCCGAGAGTGGTTCGAGCACGTGCTGCCACGGACGCATCGCATGCGGCGAGCGCACCATCAGGGTTCGGCCCGCATCCAGCGCGCGCAGGAAATCCGGCACCAGGCGGTCCGCAGCCCAGTCGCCGCCGCCGATGACATTGCCAGCGCGAGCGCTGGCCACGCGTACGCCGGCGGCATCGAGGAAGGATCTGCGCCAAGCGCTGGTGGCAAGCTCCGCGCAGGCCTTGCTGCTGGAGTAGGGGTCGTAGCCGCCAAGCGCCTCGTTCTCGCGATAGGGCCAGATCCATTCGCGGTTCTCGTAGCATTTGTCGGTAGTGACGTTAACCACTGCCTTCACACCGGGCGTTCGGCGCACTGCTTCGAGCAGATTGACCGTCCCGATGACATTGACCGTATAAGTCTCGACAGGCTCGGCATAGGAATGGCGCACTAGCGGTTGTGCCGCAAGGTGCACCACGATGTCTGGTTGTGCCGCCCCCATGGCCCGCTCAAGTGCAGCGGCATCGCGAATGTCGGCAATGGTGCTCGAAACCAGTCGCCGGTCGAGGCCGGTAACGGAAAAGAAGTTAGGGTCGGTCGGCGGCGCTAGCGCGTAGCCGTGCACCTCGGCGCCCAACTCGGCAAGCCACAGCGACAACCAGCCGCCTTTGAAGCCCGTGTGGCCAGTCAGAAATACACGCTTGCGGCGCCAGAATCCCGGGTTCATTGCCAGACCTTCCACGGCGCACGTCCGGAAGCCCAAAGATCCTCTAGCAAATTCTTCTCGCGCAAAGTATCCATCGGCTGCCAGAAACCCTGGTGCTCGAAGGCAGCCAACTGCTCCTGCTCTGCCAGGCGAACCAGCGGCTCGCCTTCCCAACTGGTGTGATCGCCTTCTATGAGAGCAAGGCAGCAGGGCGACAGCACGAAGAAACCGCCGTTGATGAGACCGCCGTCACCGCGCGGCTTTTCAGTGAAGCCGGCGACCATGGCACCCTCCATCTGTAGTGCGCCGTAGCGGCCGGGCGGCTGTACGGCAGTGACGGTCGCCCATTTACCGTGTTGCCTGTGGAATGCAATTTCGCGAGAAATATCGATATCGGCAACACCATCGCCGTAGGTGAAGCAAAATGCCTCTTCGTTCTTGACGTAATCGGCAACCCTTCTCAGGCGTCCACCAGTAAGTGTCTCGTCGCCCGTATCCACGAGCGTCACACGCCAAGGCTCGGCTTTTTGCTGGTGCACTTCCATCTTGTTGTGTCGCATGTCGAAGGTCACATCCGACATGTGCAGAAAGTAATTGGCGAAGTACTCCTTGATGACGTAGCCCTTGTAACCGCAACAGATCACGAAGTCATTCACGCCGTGGGCCGAGTACATCTTCATGATGTGCCAAAGGATTGGCTTGCCACCGATGTCGATCATGGGCTTGGGCTTTAGATGGGTTTCCTCGGAAATGCGTGTACCGAGCCCTCCGGCCAGGATGACTGCCTTCATCTTAGATTTCCCTCAAAGCCATCACTGCGTCAGGAATGGGGTAGTGCTGATTTCCCACGAAAAGCCCATGGCGATCTACATGGTCAGCAGCAGTCAAATCGCCAAAGATCTCGGCGTCAAAATACTTCACTACTTCATTCTTGGCGAAATTTCCGGCAACAATCGGCCGGCACTCGAAGCCAAGCTTGGTGAGGCGGTCGATCAGCTGCCGACGTGTCAGGGAAGCGCCAGGACGGATGACAAGCGAGAAGCCGAACCAGCTACTCATTCCGGTTTCGCTCTGAATCAATACCGTGGGATGGTCCGCCATTACCTCCTGAAGCAGACGCCCATTCTCGCGTCGCGCGGCGACCATCGCGGGCAGTTTTCTGAGTTGCTCGACCCCCAGCGCACCCTCGAGTTCTATGGGACGCACGTTGTAGCCCGGCAACACGAAGCGGAACGACTCGTCGAAGGGATCGTCGCTCTTGGTGCCGCAGACATGGTTGTGCTTCGGCAGATTGCGGGTCCAGCCATGAGCACGCAGCGAAAGCAGGATTTGATGCAGCTCCTCGTCATCGGTGACGATCATTCCCCCTTCCATCGTCGAAATGTGGTGCGAGAAGAAGGAACTGAACGTGCCCATGACACCGAAGGTGCCGGCCTTGCGACCGTTGAACTCCGCCCCCATCGACTCGCAATTGTCCTCGACCAGGATGATCGGGCGCCCGGCGACGATCTCGCCAATCCTGGAAAAGTCATTTGGGTTACCGAGAAGATTGACCGCAACAATCAGGCGGGTCTTGTCAGTGACGGCTTGCGCGAGTTGATCCAGGTCGTAATTGAGCGTTTGCAGGTCGATGTCTACGAATTTGATCTTCAGCCCGTACTGGTACAGCGGGTAGTACGTGGTGCTCCATGAGACGGCCGGGACTATCACCTCGTCGCCGGGTTTGACAAGAAGTTCGGGGTTCCGGGTATAGCGGAGGGCCGCTATCATCAGCAGGTTGGCCGACGAACCGGAATTCACCATGACGCAATGGCGACTGCCTGTATAGCGGGCAAAATCGCGCTCGAACTCGGCAACATTCTCGCCCATGGTGAACATGCCAGATGCAATTACCCGTTGCATTGCTGCGAGTTCGGTCGCGTCCCACGTGGTGCTGGCAAGAGGATACTTGACGCTCATTTCAAGTAGTCCGAAAGAAAATACTCGTAGGTGATCCTGACACCATCACCAAGTGACGTACCCGCTTGCCAGCCCCACTCGACCTGTCTCTCGGTACTAACCAGCTTTTGCCGCATGCCCACCGGCCTGCTCGTGTCATGTTCGAAGACACCATCCCATCCGAGCACCTTGGCAACGATCCGGTAGTACTCGTCAATTGAATGGTCGAAACCAAGACCAATATTCATCGTATCCGGCATGGTATCGAATCGGGCAAGGCCGCGAAGAATTGCATCAGCCAGATCGCCGGCGTACATGAACTCTCGACGGGCGGTACCGTCGCCCCAGACATCTACTTTCCGGGCACCTTCCACCTTTGCCCGATGCAGCTTGTGAATCACGGCAGGAATCAGGTGAGAGTGTTCAGGACTGAACTTGTCGTGGCGCCCGTAGATATTGCACGGGATCATCGTTTTGTAGGCAAGCCCCCTCTCGGCACGCAGGTAGTCGCACAGCCGCGCGCCAACAATCTTCGCCAACGCATAACCCTCGTTGGTCGGTTCAAGTTCGCCGCTCAGGATCATTTCCTCACGCAGCGGGTTTGCTGCATTTCTGGGATACATGCACGAACTGCCAAGGTTGAGCAACCGAGGAACCCCAGCATCGGCAGCCGCCATGATGACGTTCCGATTGATATCCAGATTGGTTACCAGAAATTCGACCGGGGCCGACATATTTGCCTGAATTCCGCCAACGCGTCCGGCAGCGTGGACGACCACATCGGGCTGACGAGCCTTCATATAACGACAGACATCATCGCGGCAAGTCAGATCGAGCTCGGAACTGGAGGGTGCCAAGAAATTCCATTCTGTTGCAGCGGGGTGTTCGAGGACGTTCCGCCCTACCATCCCTGAGCCGCCCGTCAGCAGGACCGTGCTGCGCCTTTGCATGCTTGTCACTCGTGGTAATCGTAGGCGTTGTAGCCATGCTTCTTGACCAGCTCGTCGCGCTCGGCGCTGGCGAGGTCTTCGCGCACCATCTCGGCGACCAGGTCCTCGAACTTCGTCTTCGGTGTCCAGCCGAGCTTCTGCTTGGCCTTGCTCGGGTCGCCGAGCAAGGTTTCAACTTCGGTCGGGCGGAAGTAGCGCGGGTCGACCTTGACGACGGCCTGGTTGCCCAGAAAGCCGACTTCATTGACTCCCTCGCCTTCCCAGCGGAACTGCATGCCCAGTTCCGCGCCGGCGGCATTGACGAAGTCGCGCACGCTGTACTGCACGCCGGTGGCGATGACGAAGTCTTCGGGTTTGTCCTGCTGGAGCATCAGCCACTGCATTTCGACGTAGTCGCGAGCGTGACCCCAGTCGCGCCTGGCGTTCATGTTGCCCAAGTACAGGCATTCCTGCAGGCCGAGCTTGATGCGGGCGAGCGCGCGGGTGATCTTGCGGGTGACGAAAGTCTCGCCGCGGACCGGGGACTCGTGGTTGAACAGGATGCCGTTGCAGGCATACATGCCGTAGGCCTCGCGGTAGTTCACAACGATCCAGTAGCCGTAGAGCTTGGCGACGGCGTAGGGGCTGCGGGGGTAGAAGGGGGTGGTTTCCTTCTGGGGGGTTTCCTGGACCAGGCCGTAGAGCTCGGAGGTGCTGGCCTGGTAGAAGCGCGTCTTCTTTTCCAGGCCGAGGATGCGGATGGCTTCGAGCACCCGCAGCACGCCAAGCGCGTCGGAGTTGGCGGTGTATTCCGGTTCCTCGAAGGAGACCGCGACGTGGCTCTGGGCGGCGAGGTTGTAGATCTCGTCGGGCTGGACCTGCTGGATGATGCGCACCAGCGAGGAGGAGTCGGTCATGTCGCCGTGATGGAGGTAGAACGGCTTGCCCGGTTCATGGCGGTCGTGGAACAGATGGTCGATGCGGTCGGTGTTGAACAGCGAGGTGCGGCGCTTGAGACCGTGGACTTCATAGCCCTTGTCGAGCAGGAATTCAGCCAGGTAGGCGCCGTCCTGGCCGGTGACTCCTGTAATGAGCGCAATCTTTTTCGGTTGTTCGGTCATGGACTAGTACTCACTCAATCAGGTTTCCGTTTCAGCCATTCGCCCTGCTTCGGCCTTGAGTAGTTCAATTTCCCGTCTCAGGGCCTGGTATTCCGCAATCTTCCGCTTCAGGAAACCAGCCGTCAGGCCGGCTTTCCGCCTCATCCCTTCGGGGGTCAGGTAGTACGCGTAGGCCGCCTTGTTCTGGCTGTTGCGGAAGTTCCGCACCTTGATCAGCCCCTTTTCCAACATGGCCTTGAGGCAATAGTTGGTCTTCCCCAAACTCACACCAAGCGCCTGGGCCAGTTCGCGCTGGCTCATCTCCGGATTCCCTGCGAGCAGGCGCAGAACACGGAGGTGGGTTTCTTCGGATGGATTGGGAGAGAGACTCAAGCCGGGCATACTGCGTTCAGACGTTGAACGCAGTATGCCATGATGGCGGTATTTTGGGAAGCCAGGGTCAGAATACTTCCCTGACCCGCAGGAACCTTGCAAAGCGCGGTATGCCGTTCCGGCCAAGTTCGCGATAGCGGTAGGTTACCAACGCACCGATAGCGGGTGGGTCTTGGCGCTGCTGATCCGTAAGGCCGCTGCCGAGCGCAAAGCGACGACCGTCCGGCGTTTCCACCCGCAGGGCACCTGTCATGCCGACGTACTTGCCCTTGCCGGGCAGATGCGCCACGACGCGAGCCTCGGCATCCAGCCATGGCGTTAACTTCAGCAGTACAGGCGAGCGTCCGGTTTCGTACAGCGCATCTGCACGATGCAACATCAATCCCTCACCGCCGTGCCGCACGACATCGGCGAGCCTTTCCTGTAGCGCCTTGTCGTCGTCGAGGCGGAACTGCTCGACAAAAGTCAGCCATGGCGGAACGCCGATCGCAGCGGCATGTCGCATGCGTTCGATCCGCTCGGTGAAAGTCCCGGGAGCATCGGGCAGTTCGAACACCATATAGCGAACTCGGCGCCATTCGGCATCGCTGGGTGGCTCGCGGCGAACAATCGAGGAAAGTTGATCGAAGGTGCCACGCCCAAGCCAGAGTTCGCCATCAAGCGCTTGCCCGGGCAGCGCGGCAACGAACCACTGTGGCGCAGGAACGGGATTGCCACTCCGAAAACGAAGTTGCCGGCCATCCCAAGAGGCGCGAACACCATCAAGCTTCTCGCTGACCCAGTATCGCGAGACGTCGATGCCGCCGCGATAGCGCTCCGCCAGCAGCAAAGGCGGTTCTGCTGCATCGGCCAAGCCCATCCATAGCATCATGCTGCCTGCAACCGTCAAGGCCCGCATGAATGCAAAGGGGCCGCTATGCGGCCCCTTCACTGGTCCTGGAAACACCGGACGCTTACTCGGCCGCAATCACCACGGTGATGTTGGCAACGACATCCGAGTGCAGGGCGATTTCGACTTGGCTCTCGCCCAGTTGCTTCATGGGGCCGAGCGGCAGACGAACTGCCGACTTCTCGATTTCGATGCCCTGAGCAGCCAGCGCTTCGGCGATATCGGCATTGCCGACAGAACCGAACAGGCGGCCATCGACACCCGCTTTGCGGGTCAACTGGACGATCAGGCCTTCCAGTTTGGCGGCGACACCTTGTGCGACGGCAAGCTTGTCGCCCTGAGCCTTTTCGAGTTCGGCACGGCGCGCTTCGAACACTTTCTTGTTCTCTTCCGTAGCACGCTTGGCCTTGCCCTGCGGGATCAGGAAGTTGCGGGCATAGCCGTCCTTGACCTTGACGATGTCGCCGAGGGCGCCGAGATTCACCACTTTTTCCATCAGAATCACTTGCATGGCGAACTCTCCTCAGTGCAGGTCAGTGTAGGGCATCAGCGCCAGGTAGCGGGCGCGCTTGATGGCGGTGGACAACTGGCGCTGGTAGCCGGTTTTGGTGCCGGTGATGCGCGCCGGCATGATCTTGCCGTTCTCGCTCACGAAGTCCTTCAGCAGATCGACGTCCTTGTAGTCGATCTCCTCGATCTTCTCGGCGGAGAAGCGACAGAACTTGCGGCGCTTGAACAGGCTGCGACCCTTGTCGTCCTTCTTCTTGCCCGCCATCTTGCTCTTAGGTTTGAAAGCCATTTTCGTTTCCTTCCTGAAATTCGATATTCTTCACATGCAGCACGGGAGTTCGGTTCTTGAGGCTCTTGGCGGCGACAAATCCGGTGACAGCCAATTTGGCACCCAGCGCCGCCAAGTCAATCAGACTGGCAACAGGGCCCATCGCCACGCAGTTCATCTCGCACTCCACCCTTCGCATCGTCCCCGCCTCTTCCCGGTCGGATACATGACCGACGCTGAACTCGACGACGTGGACACCGGCAGGTGTGCTGCGCAATGCGCCTCTCGACAGCAGTTCACCGGAGAACTCGATCCGGTTCGCCGCCGCACCGGGAGTCTCAAGCGGCAGCGGCTGCCTCCGGCCTTGCCTCGACCGATGCCAACGACTTCGCCTTTTCGTCCTTCATCATCGGCGAGGGCGCAGAGACTGCCTTGGTCATCTTGACCGTCAGGTGCCGGAGGACGGCATCGTTGAACTTGAACGAATTCTCGAGTTCGGCAAGCGTGGCGCCATCCGCTTCGATGTTCATCAGAACGTAGTGGGCCTTGTGCATCTTCTGGATCGGATAGGCGAGCTGACGACGCCCCCAGTCTTCCAGCCGATGAATCGCGCCACCATGGCTGGTAACGAGCGTCTTGTAGCGCTCGATCATGGCCGGAACCTGCTCCGACTGGTCCGGGTGGACGATGAAGACGATTTCGTAATGTCGCATGCGATCTCCTTGTGGTTAAAGCCCCCCCGCATGCTGGTCGGGTGGAGCAAGGTTGTGAAAAGCCGGCGATTTTATCGATTTACCCCGAATACATCAAGCCCGGCAAGTACTTCTTTTCCTTCCCTATCTGCATTCAATACGCCGGCTCAACTGCCAATAATGCGAGAATCGAACTTCTTCAATACTGGCCTGAGATAGACATAATCGCCATGGTCGACGTTCCTTACGCCAGTCTCGACAGTTGGGTGGCTTATTTCCGCCAGGCGCAATTGCCGGTGTTGCGGCACACCGTAATCGAGCTCGAGAAGTTGCGCGGCAACGCCGAGTTCGTCAATGGTCGAGTACTCTCATCGGTGATCCTACAGGATCCGCTGATGACGCTGCGCGTATTGGCCTACATCGAAAGCCATCGACGCAAGAGCCAGAATGCCGACATCACCACGATCGAGCGGGCATTGATGATGATCGGCATCGAGCCGTTCTTCCGCGAGTTTCAGAACCTGCCACTGGTCGAGGACAGCCTCAAACCTTATCCGAAAGCGCTGCTGGGTTTGCTCAAGGTCATGTCGCGGGCGCGACATGCGTCGCATTGGGCACGTGACTGGGCCATCAATCGACACGACCTCGACGTCGACGAAATCACGGTTGCAACGCTGCTGTACGACGTTGCGGAGGTTCTGATGTGGTGTTTCGCACCGATGCTCGCACTGCAGGTCCGAGACATGCAAGCCAAGGATCGGACCCTGCGCAGCATCACTGCGCAACAAATTGTCTACAACATCACCCTGCCCGCGCTACAACTGGAACTCACGCAAGCTTGGCACCTGCCCGAGTTGCTAACGACGCTAATGGATCGCAAGAATGCGGGTAGCCCCAGGGTGCGCAACGTCACGCTGGCCGTCGACTTGGCCCGCCACTCCGCCAATGGCTGGGACGACGCGGCGCTGCCTGACGACTATGCCGCGATCGAGGATCTGCTGCACATCAGCCACGCGAGCCTGATGCAGAAACTTGGCCTTGATACGCCGGGACCGGCCACCGACAATCCGCCCAAGAACGGCTAGAATGGCGCCCCATCGCCCCGGTAGCTCAGTGGATAGAGCGACCCCCTCCTAAGGGGTAGGTCGGACGTTCGATTCGTCTCCGGGGCGCCAAGCGCCCTGCCACAACGGCTTCGTGCGGGGTTACTTGACGCGTGTCAGATGCGGCCGGCCGGAAGGCGCGGGCGGCGGCTCGACAGGGGCGTCTGAAACGACCCCGTCGTCAGCGGACCCTTCCTCATCAACCGCGCCGGTCGTCGCAGCGAAATCGAAGGCCATGCCCTGCCCGTTTTCCTTGGCGTAGATTGCCGCCACCGACTCGATGGGGACAACGACGGGAAATGCGACGCCGTTGAAGCGCGCCTGAAACGTGATCTCCTCGTTGCCGAGGAGGAGCTGGTTGGTCGCGTCCGGTCCGATATTGAGGACGATCTGACCTTCCTTGACAAACTCCCGAGGGACACGGGTATTTGGCCCTGCGACGACGGTGACGTAGGGGGTAAGCCCTTGATCGATGCACCATTCAAAAATGGCACGCACGAAGTAGGGCTTGGTCGAAGTCATGACGCCGCTATCCGCGATGACACGCCTTAGCGGCGCATCACCTTCTCGGACGGAGTCAGCGCATCTATGAATCCCTGGCGCGAGAAAATGCGCTCGGCGTATTTCATCAGCGGAGCCGCAGCCTTCGGCAATTCGATGCCGTAGTGATCGAGACGCCAGAGGAGCGGCGCGATGGCCACATCGAGCATGGAAAACTCGTCGCCCAGCATGTGCTTCTGCTTGCCGAACATCGGTGCGAGTTCGGTCAGTCGATCACGCACATGAGCCCGCGACTTGTCGGCCGACTTGGCATTCTTCTCCAGCGGGTCGATGTAGCTGAACAACTCTTGCTCCATCGTAAACAGGAGCTGGCGCGCCCGTGCGCGCGTCTGCGGATCCGGCGGCATCAATTGCGGATGCGGGAAGCGCTCATCAATGTACTCGTTGATGATGTTCGCCTCGTAGAGCACCAGATCACGGTCGACAAGTACCGGCACCCGGTTGTACGGGTTGATGACGGCGATGTCTTCCGGCTTGTTGAACAAATCGACGTCGATCACCTGGAAATCCATCTGCTTTTCGTACAGGACGATCCGGCAGCGATGGCTGAACGGGCAGGTAGTACCCGAGTACAGATTCATCATGGCACTCGTACCCCAGGAGTAATCGGCATCTCGTACCACTTTGCGGACGAGTGGTGCGCTCATTTCTCGATGCCCCATATGCAACATTGGCGTTGGCAAGATTAGTGAATGTCTTTCCAGAATTCGCGCTTGAGCGCGTAGGAAAGAACGAAGAGAAGAGACAAGACGATCAGGACAGCAATACCGAGGTTCTTGCGGAATTCACCGACCGGCTCGCCCATATACTTCAGGAAACCAACCAGATCAGCAACCAAGGCATCGTATTCCTCCGGTTTCAACTTGCCGGGCTTGACCAGCTTGAGATGGTGATCATCACCCATCACCTGCTCGCCCTGCAATTCCCACAAGACGTGAGGCATGCCGACGTTGGAGAACGCGACGTTGTTCCAGCCGGTCGGGCGCGTTTCGTCGCGATAGAACGTGCGCAGGTACGTATAGAGCCAGTCGGAACCGGAACCGAACTCGGAAGCGCGGGCACGGGCGATCACGGTCAAATCCGGAGGCGCGGCACCGAACCATTGCTTGGCCTCGGCGCGCTGCATTGAGATCTTCATCGGCTCACCAACCTTGTCGGCGGTGAATAACAGGTTTTCCCGTACCTGGTCGTCGGATAGGCCGATGTCCTTCAGGCGGTTGTAACGCATGTAGGAAGCGGAATGGCAGCTCAGGCAGTAGTTGACGAACACCTTGGCACCATTCTGGAGGGCCGCCGTGTCGCGCGAACGATCGGGTGCCCTGTCCAGGTGCACCTCGGCGCCGGAGGCAAAGGCCAGCACTGGCGCCATGACAACAGAGGCGAGCAGCTTCTTCATCTGAAAGTCACCCTATCCGGTTCGGGCTGGCACTTGTCGAGCTTCGACCAAACCGGCATGGTCAGGAAGAAGGCGAAGTAGATCACGGTGCAGATTTGCGACACCAGGGTACGACCCGGCGTCGGCGCCTGCACACCCAAGTAGCCAAGAATGAAGAAGCAGATCACCCAGATTGCCAGGAACACCTTGAAAATCGGTCCGCGATAGCGGATCGACTTGACCGGGCTGCGGTCCAGCCACGGCAGGAATGCGAAGATGACCACGCCGGCACCCATGGCAACGACGCCCCAGAACTTGGCATCGATGCCGAACAGCGGGAAAGTGACGGCACGCAGCAACGAGTAGTAAGGCGTGAAATACCAGACCGGCGCGATGTGCTGCGGCGTCACCATCGGATCGGCCGGTATGAAGTTGTTGTACTCGAGGAAGTAGCCACCGCCCTCGGGCATGAAGAACAGGATGACCGAGAACACCATCAGGAAAACGACCACACCGACCAAGTCCTTGACCGTGTAGTAGGGATGGAAGGGAATGCCATCGAGCGGGATGCCGCGCTCGTCCTTCCTCTTCTTGATCTCGACACCGTCGGGGTTGTTCGACCCGGTTTCGTGCAGCGCGAGGATGTGCGCCGCAACCAGACCGACCAACACCAGAGGAATGGCGATGACGTGGAACGAGAACATCCGGTTCAGGGTCGAATCGCCGATGACGAAATCGCCGCGAATCCAGGTTGCCAGATCGTTGCCGATGAATGGGATCGCCGAGAACAGGTTCAGAATCACCTGAGCGCCCCAGTACGACATCTGTCCCCACGGCAACAGGTAGCCGGCAAAGGCCTCGGCCATCAGCGCCAGGAAGATCATGACGCCGAACAGCCACGTCAATTCGCGCGGCTTGCGGAACGATCCGTAAATCAGACCGCGGAACATGTGCAGGTAGACGACGATGAAGAACGCCGAGGCGCCCGTGGAGTGCATGTAGCGGATCAGCCAGCCCCACGGCACGTCGCGCATGATGTACTCGACGCTGGCGAATGCGACCGGCACGCCGGAGGCATTAAGCGAGGCATCCGGCTTGTAGTGCATGACCAGGAAGATGCCGGTAACGATCTGGATCACCAGGACCAGCAGCGCCAGGGAGCCAAAGAAGTACCAGAAATTGAAGTTCTTCGGCGCGTAGTACTCCGACAGATGCGCCTTCCACATCGACGTCAGCGGGAAACGGGCATCAACCCACTCGGTCAGATTGCCAAGCATCGTGCCGTCGGACTTGAACTTCTCGTAGTTGCTGGCCGCCATGCCTTACGCTCCCTTGGTGTCTTCACCAATGACGATCCTGGCGTCGCTGAGATACCTGTGCGGCGGAACTTCCAAGTTGTCCGGTGCAGGTTTGCTCTTGTAGACACGACCGGCCAGATCGAATGTGGAGCCATGGCAAGGACAAAGGAAACCACCGGCCCAGTCGGGGTCGATGCCCGATTCGGCACCGGTCCTGAATTTCTCGGTCGGCGAGCAGCCCAAGTGGGTGCAGATACCGACCGCAACCATGATCTCGGGCTTGATGGAGCGGTAGCCGTTCCTGCAATACTCCGGCTGCATTTGCTTGTCGGACGCCGGATCGGCCAGCTTCTCATCGAGCTTGGCAAGCTGATCCAGCATTTCCTTGGTCCGACGGATGATCCAGACCGGCTTGCCGCGCCATTCGACGGTCATCATTTCGCCGGGAGCCAGCTTGCTGATATCGGCCTCAACGGGAGCGCCTGCGGATTTGGCCCGCTCGGAGGGAAGCATGCTGGCGACGAACGGCACGACGGCGACGACGCCAGCAGCTCCGCCGGCTGCTGCGGTGGCAACCAGCAGACGACGACGCCCGCAATCCACTTTTTCGTCACAACTCATGGCGTTATCCCAGAAGACGGAGAAGGCAAATCCGTAAAACCGCAGGATTATACCGAACTTGGAAAGACGATTAAAGCCCGAATCAGCGAAAACTGATGGATGTCACGCACCATACCGGTGCGCAGGCGTCGAATCAGTAGTCGCGCCGCTCCATCAAGGCCTGCGCGACGGTTGCGGCGTCGGAATACTCCAGTTCGCCCCCGACCGGCAGGCCGCGGGCGATGCGGCTGATCTTGAGACCGCGAGGGTGCAGCATTTCTGATATGTAGTGCGCCGTCGCCTCGCCCTCGTTGGTGAAATTGGTCGCCAATACCACTTCCCTCACGATGCCATCGGTCGCCCGCGCCAGTAGCCGGTCGAACCCGAGTTCCTTCGGTCCGACACCGTCCAACGGGCTTAGGTGCCCCATCAGCACGTAGTAAAGGCCATTGAAGGCATGCGTCTGCTCCATGGTGTTGAGATCGACGGGCATCTCCACCACGCACAGCAGCGACGAGTCGCGCCGAGGCGAGCGGCAGCGGTCGCAGACCTCGTCTTCGGTGAACGTGTTGCAGCGGTTACAGCGACGCAACGTCTTGAGCGCGTGATCGAGTGCGGCCGACAGCCTTTCCGCGCCGCGCGGATCCCGCTGAAGCAGGTAATACGCCATACGCTGCGCTGACTTGGGGCCTACTCCCGGCAAACAGCGTAATGCCTCGATCAGTTCGTCGAGGCTGGACGGCTGAGTCATCAGAAAGGCAGCTTCATGCCGGGCGGCAGGTTGAGGCCGGCGGTGAATCCACCCATCTTTTCCTGCGACGTCTGCTCGGCGCGCCGGTTGGCGTCATTGACCGCCGCGGCGATCAGATCCTCCAGCATTTCCTTGTCGTCCATTACCGAAGGGTCAATGGCAACGCGCTTGATGTCGTGTTTGCACGTCATCACCACCTTGACCATGCCGGCGCCGGACTGGCCCTCGACCTCCAGGTTCGCCAGTTCCTCCTGCGCCTTCAGCATGTTCTGCTGCATCTGCTGGGCCTGCTTCATCAGGTTGGCCATGCCGCCCTTGTTGAACATTTCAGTGACTCCTCATACTGGTTTTATCGTCGATTCGTCGATGCTGGCATCGAAGATGTCCATCACATCGCGGACGAACTGGTCACCTTCGATGGCGGCAACAGCCTTTTCCTGGCGCTCGCGCTTTTCATTCCGAGTGCGCTCGGCGGGCGTTTCGCTCTCAGCCTTGGCCAGCACGATATTCAATTTCACCGGCCGCCCCAAATGCGCCTGCAACGCCTCCTGTAGCTTGTCCTGCGGAATCTTCGTATTCAGCAGCGACTTGTGCACCGGCGGCAGGCGCAAAGTAACTTGGGCCGCGCCCATCTCGACCAGCTCGCAATGCTGAGCCAACTGTCGAGACAAACCCGACAGGGGCAGGCTTAGGACCAAACCGTGCCAGTCGTCGGGGACAACAGGAGCTGCTGCCGGCGCAGGGCGCGCCGGCGCGGAAACCGGAGCCCTTGCAGGCGCTGCGGCGAGCGGCGCCCCCGCGTCCGGCCGGAAGGCGAACAAGCGCAGCAGGGTCATCGCGAATCCGGCATATTCGTCCGGCGCCAGCCCGATCTCGTCGCGGCCGTGGATGGCGATCTGGTAACAAAGCTGGAGGAACTCAGCGTCGAAGGCTGCCGCGTAAGGCGCCAGCCGCGCCCGCTCGGCATCGTCAGTCAGCGCCTGAGGCGCCAATTGCACCAGCGCGATGCGGTGGAGTAGCGTCGCTAATTCCTGCAAGGCAGAATCGAAGGACAGGCTGCGCTCGTCCATGGCGTCGGCGACATTCAGCATCACCTGAACGTCGGCAGTCTTCAGCCCGTCCAGAATCGAGTACAGGTAATCGTCGCCGACGGTGCCGAGCATGTCGCGCACGTCGGCCTCCTCCACCTTTCCGGCACCGTGGGCGATCGCCTGATCGAGCAGGCTCAGGGCATCGCGCATGCTCCCCGCCGCCGCTTTCGCCAGATGGCGCAGCGCGGCCGGCTCGAACGGCACGCCTTCCGCGCCGAGCACGTGGGTCAGGTGATCGATGATGTGGCCGGGCGGCATCTGCTTGAGGTTGAATTGCAGGCAGCGGGAAAGCACCGTCACCGGAATCTTTTGCGGATCGGTGGTGGCGAGGATGAACTTGACATGCTCGGGTGGCTCTTCGAGCGTCTTCAGCATCGCGTTGAAGGCGTGGCCGGAAAGCTGGTGCACTTCGTCGATCACGTAGACCTTGAATCGGCCGCGCGTCGGCGCGTAGGTCGCCTTTTCCAGCAGACTGGTCATGTCCTCGACGCCGCGGTTGGAGGCCGCGTCGAGCTCGATGTAATCGACGAAGCGGCCGCCGTCGATCTCGGTGCAGGAAGAACAGGTGCCGCAGGGTGTCGCCGTGATGCCGGTTTCACAGTTGAGCGCCTTGGCGACGATGCGCGCCAGCGTGGTCTTGCCGACGCCGCGCGTGCCGGTAAAGAGGTAGGCATGATGCAGCCGCTGCTGTTCCAGCGCATGCGTCAAGGCTTTGACGACATGCTCCTGCCCCACCAGCGTGGCGAAAGACTTCGGGCGCCACTTGCGGGCGAGAACCTGATAGCTCATGGCCGGATTCTAGCAAAGCAAACGGGGCGCCCCGTCAGGAAGCGCCCCGTTCATCGGGTCGACGCAGCAGAATCAGCCCTTGGTCGCTGCCGCTGGGGCGGCTGCGGGCCCTTGCGGATCGCCACGTCCCATGTGCCCCCTGCGACCCATCGGCCCGCGCTGGCCCATGCGGGCAGCGTGGATGTCGGCAACCCGCTTCTGGTCGACCGACAGCGAGTCATAGAGTTGCGTGAAGGAACCGTTCACCGATTCCATCGCCGCCACGCGCTGTTTCATCAGGTCGGTCGTGCGCGACATGCGCTCGGGCGCGCTCAGGCTGAGATCCTGTGCATTGTCACGCATGCCCCGTACGCCTTTGCCGGCTTCCGCCCTGGCTTTGTCGGCGAAGGCTTGCCAGAGCGGTTCCTGCGCTGCGGTGACCTTCAGATCGGCCTTGAGTTGCGCCAGATGTTGATCGACACGCGCAGCGGGATCGAAATTCGCCTGCCGCATGCCCATCCGGCCATCGCAGTTGCCCGGACCAACGGCGCCAGGCTGGGCAACTGCCAGCGCGCCCGCGCCCATGATGCCGGCGGCGGCGATGGCGGCGAAAAGCTTGGTGCTGGATTTCATCTTTCTCTCCTGTTGATGCCAAGTTGGCAGCGTCATTTCAGCGCCAACGCGTAACCGGCTTGTGTCCGGCATACCCCGATTTGTAAGGGGATATTGCTACAGGAGGAGAGTGGGGTGGCGAGCCTGACCCCCGGCACTTGCGGACATCGGCTGTGGCTGCTTCCTTCCGGACCTGACCAGGTTCACCGCGCCACAATGCGGGGAGACCCGCCACGGCGCATTCTAACCCAGAAGGTGGTCGCGCACGATCGCGATCTGGTCGGCTGCCATCAACATCGGCGCGTGGCCGACGTTCGGAATCTCGACCAGTCGCGCGCGCGGCCCCCGCTCGGTCATTTGCCGGGCGGTAGCGGCGGTCAGCAGATCGGACTGGGCACCGCGCAGCAACAGGGTCGGGCATTTCACGGCGTCGTAGACCGGCCAGAGCTCGACATTCTTGCCCTCACCCATGGCCTGCCGGAAGGGCTCGGCGATGCCCGGATCGTAGGCCATGGCAAAACTGCCGTCCGCCATGGGCCGCAGCGTGTGGACCGTCAGGTGCCGCCACTCTGCGTCGGTCAGCGCGCCGAACGGCGCCGAGACGACCCGGACGAATGCCTCCGCCTGCTCCATCGAAGCGAAGCGCGGCGCCTTGCCGAGGTACTCGCTGATGCGGACGATGGAGGCAGCGGTGACAACCGGACCGACGTCGTTCAGGACCAGTCGCGAGATCGGCGTACCTTCCTGCGCCGCCAGCGCCATGCCGATCAGGCCGCCCATCGAAGTACCGATCCAATGCACGGTCTTCGCGTCCAGCCGCGCCAGCAGCGTCACCATGTCGGCGCAGTACTGCGGGACCGTGTAATGGTGCTTGTCGCGCAGCCAGGCACTGCGGCCGCGACCGACCACGTCCGGACAAACCACGCGGTAGTGGTCAGCCATCACATGAGCGAGGAAATCGAAGTCGCGCCCGCAGCGCGTAAGGCCATGTGCGCAGACCAGCACGCGCGGGTTGTCTTCATCGCCCCACTCGACATAGGCCATATCGTGGAGGCCCGACGGGCTGAGGCATTGAACGGTACGCTGGCGCATTTCGATCATGGGGCCAGTCTATCAGGCACCATGCCAGTAGCGACGGCGCAACTCGCGCTCGGACTCCGCCGCGATGCCGCTGGGCCCGATCCGCAGCGTCAGCGCACCTTCGCGATCGGTGCGGCGCATTTCGATGCCCACCGCCGCGTAACGGTCCACCACCTCGGCCGCAGGATGGCCGAAACGATTGCGGTAGCCGGCCGACACCAAAGTCAGCCGTGGCGACACGCCGAATATGAAGTCGGCCGTTGAAGAGCTGCGGCTGCCGTGATGCGGCGGAGTCAGCACATCCGCCGCAAGGTCGGCGCCGTGCCGCGTCAGCAGTTCCGCTTCGGTCTTCGCCTCGATGTCGCCCGTCAGCAACGTCGAACCGGACGCGCTCGATATCCTGAGCACGCAGGAAAGATTGTTGCTCTTCGCAACGCGTTGGTAGTCCGCTTCGGCCGGATGCAGGATCTCGAAGCGCACCCCATCCCATTCCCATTCCTGCCCGTCCTGACAACGCCGATACGACACGGGCAGCGCCCGCAGCGGATGCGTTTCCGGCAGCGAACTCGTCAGCAATGACGTCGGAATCGATGCCAGCACTACCGAGGCACCGCCCTCGTGATCCTTGTCCTGATGACTGATCATCACCGTGTCGAGCCGTCTCACGCCGACCGCGCGCAAATACGGCACGATGACGCGATCGCCGGCATTGGCATCGGCCGAATAGGCCGGTCCGGCATCGTAGAGCAGGTCGTGATTGGCCGTCTGTACGTGCACCGCCAGCCCCTGGCCGACGTCGAGCATCCTCACCATCACCTCGCCTGCGGGCGGGCGCGGAATCGGCACCAGCGCCAGTGGCAGCATGGCGATCGCGCCCAGCCAGCGCGCCGGGAAGCCCCGCGGCAGCAGCAGCCAGCCGACACCGAGCGTGCCCAGCAATACCGCCCACCCGGGCGGCGCCTGCTGCTGCCAGACGGCCCAATCGGATGCGGCAAGCCATTCGAGCAGGCGCATCAGCACCGTGGCCAGCCAGTGGGCCAGCCACAGCAACGGCTCGGTGAACGGCAGGGTGCCGACCAGCGCCAACGGCGTCACCACCAGGCTGACCAACGGGATGGCGATTGCGTTCGCCAACGGCGACACCAGCGAGAACTGTTGGAACAAGGCCAGCAGCGCCGGGATCATGCCGATGGTGACGGCCCATTGCGCCCTCCCCCACGCGGCCAGCCAATGGCCTTCCCGCAAACGTCCGGCGCCGATGTAGAACAGCAGGCCGACCGCGCCGAACGAAAGCCAGAAGCCCGCCGCAAGGACCGCCCACGGATCGAGCAGCAGAACGAACAGAAGCGCCAGCGCCAGCACGCGACCGACCGCGGTGCTGCGGCCGGTCCACAGGGCCAGGGCGACAATTGTCAGCATGTAGAGCGTACGCTGGGCCGGCACCTCGAAGCCGGCCAGCAGGGCGTAGGTAAATGCCGCGATGAAACCGGCTGCTGCGCCCGCCTTCTGCACCGGCAGGCGCAGCACCAGCCACGGCAAGCGCCGCCAGACCCAGCCGGCCAGCCAGGCGGCCAGGCCGGCCACCATGGTCACATGAAGGCCCGAAACGCTGAGCAGGTGCGTCACGCCCGTGCGCGCAAAGGTCCGCCAGTAGGACGGATCGATCGCCTGTTGATCGCCGATGGCCAGCGCGACAAGTATCCCGGCGTGCGGGGCGTCGGCCAGCGCGTCCTGGAATCGGTCGCGAATCCGTTGGCGCAAGCGCTCAACCAGATAGCCGGGTGCCGCGACCAGTTCATCGAGACGCGCGTTGCGCTCGGCTTTGCGTACGTAGCCCGTGGCTCGGATGTCGCGCTCGAACAGCCACGCCTCATAGTCGAAACCGTGCGGGTTGGAATTACCGTGCGGACGTTTCAACCGTACCGTCAGGCGCCATCGTTCGCCCGCCGCCACGACAGGGGCGGCGTGAAAATCGTCGTCATCCTGAACACGCCAGCCCCGGTACCAGGCCAGCGATATTCGCGAGGGCACCGCGAGCGCGGCATGCTCGACATCGAACTCGAAGCGCAAGCCGCGCTCGAAGGCCTGCGGCAGGCGAGCCACGATGCCGACGACCTCGATATCGCGTCCCTCGCTGGCTTCCGGGAGCGCGTCGGCAAGGCGGTGCTGCGCCCGCCAGCCACCCCAGCTCACGCCGAGCACAAAGGCGGCCGCGACCACCGCAATCGGGGCTGCAATTCCCAGCCATCGACTTGCCGCCAACAGGCACAATCCGGCGACAGCCAGCATCGCCAGCGTCCCGCCAGCGGGCAGCGCGGATTGCAACTGGAGCCAGGCGAGGCCGGCGGCGAACGACAGGATGGCGGGCTTCATGCTTCCTGCATTATGCAGGAGCCGCCCGGATTACTTGCCGTTGGCCTGCCAGAGGTCCGGGGTAAACCGCACCACGCGGTTACGGCCGCGTTCCTTGGCCGTATAGAGCGCCGTGTCGGCGAACTTGACCGCCTCCCAGAAGTCGCCGCTGTCGCCGGGGAAATCGGCGACGCCGATCGAAATGGTCTTCTGCAACGTCCCGCCCGGCAAGGCGATCTTGCGCGCCTCGACGGCCGCCCGCACCTTCTCCGCGGCGATCATGCCGCCATCGACCGTCGAATCGACGAGGAAGGCGAGGAATTCCTCGCCGCCGTAGCGGACCAGAATGTCGGACTTGCGCAGCGTCTCCTTGAGCACGCCCGCCACGGCCACCAGCACCTTGTCGCCGGCATCGTGGCCGTAAGTGTCATTGACCGCCTTGAAGTGATCGACGTCGAACATCAGCACGGCCAGGTGCGTTCCCTTGCGAATCACCGAAGCCTGAAGCGTTTCGACGTAGGCTTCGATGAAGCGCCGGTTGTAGAGTCCGGTCATGGCATCCTGCAAGCTGGATTCGCGCAGGCTGTCCATCAGGCGCTTGGCTTCCAGCACCGGCGCGGTCTCGCGCAGATAGACGCGCAGGAAAGGCACCAGCGCCCGCACCAGTTGGGCCGTATCGGGAGTGGCAACCAGTTGCACGACACACCCGGCATTGCCGGATTGCAGCATCGGCAGGCAGACGTGCCGGATCCCTGAGTCGTCCGCATCGCCCTTGAACATGGAGCAGACGAGCGGTTCGAGGATGCCGTCGACCGTATGGCCCGTGCGGCGGGCCCGACAGGCATTGGCGCGCACCAGGATTTCCTGGTCGCACCAGTGCGGTTCGGCGTCGGTTACCCCGTCCACCGCGACGGCGCGCATGTGGTTCTTGCTGTTGGCCACCTCATAGATCGAGAACTGATTAATGTCGAAGACATCGCGAATGACACGCGCCAGGCGCTCGTAGATCTGCTGCTTGGTTTCGTCCTCTTCGATCGCCTGCTTGAAGCGGCTGGCATCCACCAGCCCCTCGACCATCTCCAGCGTCGATAGCAACATGTTGCTGCTGCGCGGCAGATCGTAGGCCATCAACTGTTCGACCTTGGCGTTGATGACGTTGATGCCCATGCCGAGCGTCTCCATCAGCCGGTTGACGCCCGCGGCAATGTCGCGGGCAGCCCCGTCGCTCGGCACCGGCAGGCGCATCCCGAAATCACCGCCGGTGGCGCGGATCACGGCGGTCTCCACGTTCAGCGCAACCTCGGCCATCGGCTGGTACTGGCGACGCATGAAGTAGAGCGCGGCGATCGCAAAGAAACCCGCGATGCCCACCAGGACGAACACCCATTTGAGCGCCAGATCCCGCGTCTCGGCTAGCGAGATCCTGATGGTAACGGCGCCGAGCACCTCGCCCTCGGCGACCTGGTGGCACTGTAGGCAGGCCGGCTGGCTGCCGCGTTCGGCAACGTAGGGAATGGTCGCCCGCAGCATCGGGCCTTCGCGGTCGTCGGCGATCACGTACTCCGGCAAGCCGCGGGCGAGGACTGCCTGGTCGATTTCGTCGCGGCCGCCTTCCCCCTCCATGCCCTCGCCGAACTGGCGGACCACCCCGCGGCCCCGCACGACGCGTACTTCGCGCAGTCCCGCGCCATGGGCGACACGGCCGAGCAGCTGGGCACGCTTGTCGATGGTACCGTTGGCCATGGCCTCGGTGAGGCTGACGCGAACGATTTCCGCCGCCATCCGTGCCCGCTCCTTGGCGCCGAGCAACGAGAATTCACGGAAGGAATAGAGCGCAGTGGCAACGATGGCCGCCAGCAGGATGAACACCAAGCCGGCGAACACCAGCGTGGTCCGCGCCCGATTATTGGACTTCAGCATCGCCATAACCATAGTAATAGGGTGGCATTATGCCCCGGATTCTCCGCAAACGGCCTTCCGCTAGAATGTCGTTGATGCGCAAGCGCCTGCGGAAAATCCTGCCCGACCATGAGGCAATTCGTACCAACCGGTGGCTGGCGCCCTTCCAATCGACGCTGCTGCACCCCCGCCTCTGGCACCTGAACCGTCACTCTGCCGCGGGTGCGGTTGCCACGGGGCTCTTTTGTGGGCTCATTCCGGGCCCGTTCCAGATGCTGGGCGCAGCCGTCAGTGCCGTCGCCTTCAAGGTCAATCTGCCGCTCGCGCTGGTGACCACGCTCTACACCAATCCGCTGACCATCGTGCCGCTCTATGTAATCGCTTTCGAGCTCGGCAAGTTCTCGCTCAACTTGCTGGGTGCCGACTCCGGGGGGCACTTCGTCGCGCCACCGGACTATGGCGATGGAGGACTGCTGGCCTGGATCGCGTTGCTGATCGAATGGATCACTCAACTCGGCAAGCCCCTGGCCATCGGCCTCGTGCTGTTGGCAACACTGCTCGCAGTCATCGGTTACTTCGCCACGCGTTTCGCCTGGCGCCTTCATCTCGTTCATGCCTGGCGCCAGCGCGCCGCACGGCGGACCCACGACAAGGACTGCACATGATGCTCCCCTACTGCCTCGTCAAACCGTTCGTCTTCGCACTGGATCCGGAAACCGCGCACGACCTGACCATCGGCGGGCTCGCCGCCCTACAGAAAGCCGGCCTCGCACCGGCCTACCACCCGCCGCGCGTCGCGCCGGTGACCGTCATGGGCCTGGAGTTCCCCAATCGGATCGGCCTGGCGGCTGGCCTGGACAAGAACGGCGAAGCGATCGACGCCCTGGCGGGCTGGGGTTTCGGCTTCGTCGAAATCGGCACCGTGACGCCACGGCCGCAACCGGGCAACCCCAAGCCGCGCCTGTTCCGCCTGCCCGAGGCGCAGGGCATCATCAACCGCATGGGGTTCAACAACCACGGCGTCGAGGCGCTGCTCCGGAACGTCAAGGCTGCGCGCTACCGCGGCATCCTCGGCATCAACATCGGCAAGAACTTCGATACACCGATCGAAAAGGCTGCCGACGACTATCTCGCCTGCCTGGACAAGGTGTACGCCCACGCCAGCTATGTCGCGGTCAACATCTCCAGCCCCAACACCAGGAACCTGCGCCAGTTGCAGGGTGAGTCGGAACTCGACGCCCTGCTCGGTGCGCTCAAGGCGCGCCAGACGAAACTCGCAGACCTGCACGCCCGCTATGTGCCGCTGGCCCTGAAAATCGCCCCCGACCTCGACGACGCCCAGATCACCGGCATTGCAGATGCTTTGCGCCGGCACCGCATCGACGCAGTCATTGCCACCAACACCACCCTGTCGCGCGCGGGCGTCGAAAACCTGCCGCACGGCAACGAGGCCGGCGGCCTCTCGGGCGCACCGCTGTTCGAGAAATCGACCGGCGTGCTGCGACGGCTGACTTTGGCGCTGGCTGGCGAACTTCCCGTCATCGCCGCAGGTGGCATCACCGACGGCACCAGGGCGCTGGCCAAGCTCGAAGCCGGCGCCGCGCTCGTTCAGGTGTATTCGGGGCTGATCTATCGCGGACCCGATCTGGTGGGCGAGTGCGCACAAGCCTGCGCCAATTTCAGGGTTGTCTAATACTCCGCAAATGCCCATAATTCGCGGGTTTCCTCTCGCCGGCCGACGTCGGCGGAAACAACCAAATCATGGCCAGCTACCTGTTCATCGTCCTCGGCGCCGTTCTCGTCAATAACGTCGTCTTTGTCCGCATCCTCGGGCTGTGCCCGTTCATGGGCGTCTCGAAGAAGCTTGAGACGGCCTTGGGCATGGGTGCTGCCACCACCTTCGTATTGACGCTCGCCTCGGGCACCAGCTACGTCATCGATAGTTGGCTGCTGGTCCCGAACCACCTCGAATACCTGCGCACGCTTTCCTTCATCGTCACCATCGCCGCCATCGTCCAGTTGACGGAATTGGTGATCGAGAAGACCAGCCCATTGTTGCATCAGGTGCTCGGCATCTACCTGCCGTTGATTACCACCAACTGCGCCGTCCTCGGCGTACCGTTGCTCAACGTCGGCATGAAGCACAACCTGGTCGAATCCATGATGTTCGGCCTTGGTTCCGCCGTCGGCTTCACCTTGGCGCTGGTGCTGTTCGCGGGCATTCGCGAACGGCTGGAGGGCGCCGACGTGCCGGTCCACTTCCGCGGCACGGCCATCGCCATGATCACCGCCGGCTTGATGGGGCTTGCGTTCATGGGCTTCGCCGGCCTGGACAAATACAAGTAAGCGATGCTTGAGGCCCTTCTCGTCATGGCCATCGGCTCCGTCCTCCTCGGCGGAGCACTCGGCTACGCCTCGGTGAAATTCCGGGTCGAAGGCGATCCCCTGGTGGAAAAGATCGATGCCATACTGCCGCAGACGCAGTGCGGCCAATGCGGCTTCCCGGGCTGCAAGCCCTACGCCGAAGCAATCGCCAAGGGCGAGGCCGACATCAACTGCTGCCCGCCCGGCGGCGAGGAAGGCATCCGCAAACTGGCCGACCTGCTCGGCCGCGAATTCAAGCCGCTCTCGGGCGAACATGGCATCGAAAAGCCGAAGAGCACTGCCGTCATCGACGAGAACGTTTGCATCGGCTGTACGCTGTGCATCCAGGCCTGCCCGGTCGATGCCATCGTCGGCGCCGCCAAGCAGATGCACACCGTCATCGCCAGCCAATGCACGGGCTGCGAGCTCTGCCTCGCGCCCTGCCCGGTCAACTGCATCGCCATGGTGCCGATCCCCGAAACCATCGATAACTGGAAGTGGAAGTATCCGGTCTTCGCGGTAAGGAAGGCCGCTTGACATGAACGTTCGCGAACTATTCAAGTTCACTGGCGGTGTCAAGCCCGCCAGCCACAAGGCCGAATCCAACCAGGCCGCCATTGCCGTCGCCCCGCTGTCGCCGGTCCTGACCGTGCCGCTGCGGCAGAATGCCGGCCTTGCGTCGCGTCCGCTGGTCCAGGCCGGCGACAAGGTCCTGAAGGGCCAAATCATTGCCGGCCCGGGCGGCTCGATTTCCGTCGCGATTCACGCGCCGACGTCGGGTACGGTGCGCGGCATCGAAACCCACCCCATTCCCCATCCGTCCGGTTTGCTCTCTCCCTGCGTGGTCATCGAGGCCGACGGCGAGGACCGCTGGATCGAGCATTCCGCAGTGGACCCATACTCCCTGCCGGTCGACGAACTGCGCATGCGGCTGCGCGATGCCGGCGTGGTCGGCCTGGGCGGCGCCGCGTTCCCGAGCTTCGTCAAGACGCAGCACAGCCCGACACAGGATATCGAGACGCTGATTCTCAACGGCGCCGAATGCGAGCCTTTCATCACCTGCGACGACCTGTTGATGCGCACCAAACCCGACGAGATTCTCGACGGGGCCGCCATCCTCGCCCACATCGCGGGAGCGAAGCGCATCGTCGTCGGCATCGAGGACAACAAGCCGGAAGCGGTGTCAGCCATGAGCACGGCCGCAGCGAAACGCTCCGGCCTCCCCATCGAGGTCATCGCCGTGCCGACGCGCTATCCCGCCGGCGGTGAAAAGCAGTTGATCCGCGTGCTGACCGGCATCGAAATTCCGTTCGGCAAGCTCGGGCCCGACTACGGGGTGCAGTGCTTCAACGTCGGCACGGCCTGCGCCACGGCGCGCGCCCTGCTGAGCGGCGAACCGATGATCTCGCGCCTGGTCACGGTCACCGGCAATGTCGAGCGGCCCGGCAACTTCGAGGTCCGCATCGGTACCCCGATTTCCGACCTGCTGAAGCTGGCCGAACCGAAGGCCGATACCGACCGCACGCTGATGGGCGGCCCGATGATGGGCTTTGCACTGCCCACGCTCGATGCGCCGCTGGTCAAGGCCACCAATTGCATCCTGGCCGGATCGAAGGCAATGTTCCCGCCGCCCGGCCCGGAGATGCCCTGCATCCGCTGCGGCAGTTGCGCGCGCGCCTGCCCGATGGATCTCCAGCCCTTCGAGATGTTCTGGTTCTCGCGCGCCAAGATCCTCGGCAAGGCGCAGGAATACCACCTGTTCGACTGCATCGAGTGCGGCTGCTGCACCTACGTCTGCCCGTCCCGCATTCCGCTGGTGGATTACTTCCGCTTCGCCAAGAGCGAGATCCGCGCCAGGGAAAAGGAAAACGAAGCGGCCGATGCCGCCCGCCTGCGCTACGAATTCCGGCTCGAGCGCGAAGAACGCGAGAAGCAGGAAAAGGCCGCCAAGCTGGCGGCCAAGGCCGCCGAAACCAAGGCCAAGCTGGCCGCGGCTGGCGACGCCGATGAAAAGAAGGCCCTGATCGCCGCCGCCATGGCCCGTACGCAAGAACCCAAGGCCGAGGAGAAACCGAGTGCCGAGTAGCTCGCCGTTCCTGCGCCAACCGGCCAGCGTCCAGCTCGTAATGCTGAAGGTACTGGCCGCGCTGCTGCCGGGCATCGCCATATACATCAATTTCTTCGGCTGGGCGGTCGTCGTGCAGATCGCCATCGCCTCGGTCACCGCGCTGCTTGCGGAAGCGCTCATGCTGACGATCCGCAAGAAGCCGGTCAGGCCGTTCCTTGCCGACGGCAGTGCGCTGGTCACGGCCTGGCTGGTCGCCCTGACGGTGCCGCCGATCGCGCCGTGGTGGCTGACCATGCTCGCGGTGCTGATCGCCATCGTGATCGCCAAGCATCTCTACGGCGGCCTCGGCCAGAATCCGTTCAATCCGGCCATGGTCGCTTTCTGCTCCATGATCGTCGCCTATCCGCAACTGATGTCCCAGTGGCCAGCGGTCGGCTTTACCGATTTCGCCGCGCAGATACAGGCCATCTTCGGTCAGCGCCACCTGGACGCCATCGTCATGGCAACGCCGCTCGACGCTTTGCGCACCGCCTTGCACACTCCGGAGGCCCGCGCCACCGTCTCGGGCGTGCTCGGCAGCCACGCCACCTTCGGCAATATCGGCGGCAAGGGCTGGGAGTGGATCGCGCTTGGCTACCTGATCGGCGGCCTCTGGCTCATCCAGCAGCGCGTCATCACCTGGCACGTCCCGGCGGCCTTCCTCGGTACGCTGTGCCTCGCGTCGTTGCTGGCGAACCTCGCCAACCCGGATCAATACGCAGGCCCGGTATTCCACATGCTGACCGGCGGCGCCATGCTCGGCGCCTTCTTCATCGCCACCGACCCGGTATCGGGCTCGACGACGCCGCGCGGCAAGCTGATCTTCGCCGCCGGACTGGCGCTGCTGACCTGGATCATCCGCGTGTTCGGCGCCTATCCGGACGGCATCGCATTCGCTACGTTGCTGATGAACATCTGCGTGCCGCTGATCGACATGCATACCCAGCCGGCAGTGTTCGGCCACAAGGGCAAGGCCGGCAAGGAACCTCAGCGGTGAAGGAATCGGTGCGCATCTCCTTCAGTTCGGCCGTGGTATTGGTGCTGTTCACGCTTGTATTCACCGGCCTCATGGCGGCGACCTACCAGGCCACCAAACCCCTGCTCGACGCCAGCGCCCAGGCAGAGAAGCTCAAGCTCATCAACGAGATCCTGCCGCCCGCGTCTTACGACAACGACCTGCTGGCCGATGCCGTCGAGCTGCCGCTGCTCAAGGAACTCGGCGCGACGGGAGCAACGAAACTCTACCGCGCGCGCAAGGCCGGCGAGCCCGTAGCGCTGGTCCTGGAAGCCGCCGCGCCGGACGGCTACGCCGGGCGCATCGGACTGGTGCTGGCGATGACCGCCGATGGCCGCGTGACGGCCGTACGCGTCACCGGCCACAAGGAAACGCCCGGACTGGGCGACTACATCGATCCGAAGAAGGACAAGAACAAGGCCAGCCCCTGGATTGCGCAGTTCAACGGCCAGGGCTACGATCTGGCACTGGGCGGACGCTGGAAGGTGACGAAGGATGGCGGCGAATTCGCCTACCGCACGGGCGCCACCATTTCGGCACGGGCAGTCGCCAACGCCTCGGGCAAGGCCGTCATCTGGGCGGCCGAGAATCGTGCGAAGCTCTTCGCCCTGCCCGCAGGCGCATCGTTGGAGGAGGTTGAAAAATGAGCTTTCACGGCGAGATCGTCAAGAACGGACTCTGGAACCAGAATCCGGTCCTCGGCCAGATGCTCGGCCTCTGTTCCTTGCTGGCAATCAGCACCAGCACGGTCAACGCGGTCAGCCTGGGCATTGCCACCATCATGGTGATGGGCATGTCCAACTTGATCATCTCGTCCCTGCGCAGCTTCATTCCCTACGAAATACGCATCCCCGTCTTCATCCTGATCATCGCGGCGCTGGTCACCGTAGTCGACCTCTCGTTCAACGCCTGGCTGCATGATCTCTACCTGGTCCTGGGAATCTTCATTCCACTGATTGTCGTCAATTGCATCGTGCTGGCGCGAGTGGAGGCGTTTGCCGCCAAGAATCCGGTCGGGGTCTCGGTGCTGGACGGCCTATGGATGGGAATCGGCTTCGTCTGGGTCATCGGCCTGCTCGGCGCCATTCGCGAGTTCGTCGGCCAGGGCACGATTCTGTCGGGCATCGAAATGGTCATTCCCGGCAGCCATGGCATCCAGGTCTTGCCCGACGACTACCCGGGCTTCCTGCTCGCCATGCTGCCGCCGGGCGCCTTCTTCGTCCTCGGCCTGATGATCGCGGGCCGCAATTGGCTCGACGCGCGAGCCAACGAACGTGCCAAGGCGCAGCTCGTCCGGCATACGCAAACGCAGTCCTGATCGGCGGGCGGCTACAATGCCGCCATGAGCCGCTCCACCGCACTCCTCCGCACTGCCGGCATTCGCGCCATCGAAGCGTGCTTTGCCGATGCCGTGCCGCCGCTGATGGAACGCGCCGGCGCAGCGATCGCCGCCGCCACGCAGGAAATGCTGGGTGGCAATACCGGACCGATCCTGATCGTCGCCGGCCCCGGCAACAACGGCGGCGACGGCCTCGTCGCAGCGCGCATTCTCATGGAGCAGGGACTCGACACCGTCGTCGTTCGCGCCGCTGCCGAAGACATTCCGGCACGCGACTGGCGGCTGGCCATCGACGCCGTATTCGGCATCGGCCTGGCGCGCCCGGTCGAAGGTCCATTCGCCGCCGTCGTTGAGCACATCAACGCGCTACCCTGCCCCGTGCTCGCCATCGACATCCCGAGCGGCCTGTGCGGCGATACCGGGCGCGTGCTGGGTACCGCGGTACGCGCAACGCGGACGATCAGTTTCATCGCCGGCAAGCCGGGCCTCTACACGCTGGACGGCCCCGACCATTGCGGTGACGTCTCCGTCGACACGCTCGGCGTCGACATCGGCACGCCGGAAGGTCGGCTGGTTTCGCCGGAACTTTTCCGCGCCTGCCTGCAACCGCGCGGGTGCAACTCGCACAAGGGCGACTTCGGCAGCGTCGGCATCATCGGTGGCGCGCCCGGCATGGCCGGCGCCGCGCTGCTGGCCGGCCGAGCGGCGCTGAAGCTCGGCGCCGGTCGCGTCTACGTCGGCATGCTGGAACGCCTTCCCGTCGATCCCCAACAGCCGGAACTGATGCTGCGCGCCGCCACCGAGACTGTCGGCCTCGCCACCGTCCTGGCCGCAGGCCCCGGCCTCGGCCAGTCGGACGAAGCGCTCGATCTGCTGCGTCGCGCCGTCGATACACCGCTGCCGCTGGTGCTCGACGCCGACGCGCTCAACCTGCTGGCCGCGCACCCGGTGCTGCTGGCAAAAGTCAGCCGTCGCGACACGCCGAGTACGCCGACGATTCTCACGCCGCACCCCGCCGAGGCCGCGCGCCTGCTCGGCACGACCACGGAAGCCGTGCAGGCCGACCGGCTCGCCGCTGCGCTCGAACTCGCGCGCCGCCATTGCGCCATCGTGGTCCTCAAGGGCTGCGGCAGCGTCGTCGCCGCACCCGACGGCACATGGTTCATCAATGCGACCGGCAATGCCGGCCTTGCCTCGGCCGGCAGCGGCGACGTGCTTACGGGCATGGTCGCCGCGCTCATCGCCCAGCATTGGCCGGCATCGAAAGCCGTGCTGGCTGCGGTGCACCTCCACGGCGCCGCCGCAGACGCGCTGGTCGCGGCCGGAACAGGCCCGGTCGGCCTAACCGCCGGCGAACTCATCGACGCTACCCGATCGCTGCTGAATCGCTGGCTTGTCGATGCATAGTCACCACCCGCTGCGGGCGGTGACCCTGATGCTGGCAGCCATGCTCTGCTTTGCGCTGCTCGACGCCACTTCCAAGCACCTGTCGCAAACCTTCAACGTGCCTTTGCTGGTCTGGGCGCGCTATACCGTGCATTGCCTGCTCATGGTCGCCCTCCTCGGCCCGAAGCACGGTCTCGGACTTGTGCGCACGACGCGACCGCTGGCGCAGACCGTCCGCGCGCTGCTGCTGGTCGCCGTCACCGGCTTCGCCATGGCCGCCTTCCAGGTCATGCCGCTCGCCGAGACGACCGCGCTGATCTTCGTCACGCCGTTGATCGTCGCGCTGCTGGCCGGGCCGATGCTCGGCGAGAAGGTCGGCATGCCGCGCTGGATCGCGGCGCTGGTCGGCTTCGCCGGCATGGTGCTGATTGCCCGTCCGGGCAGCACGCTCGCCCCGGCGGGCATCGCGTACACCATGATCGCGGCGGTCTGCTACGCCTTCTACCAGATCCAGACGCGCAAGATGACCGCGACCGAAAAACCGCTCACCATGGTGTTCTACACCGCCCTGGTCGGTACCGTCGCCATGTCGCTGGCGTTGCCCTGGATCTGGGCCGGCCCGACGCCGGGTCCGCTCGACGCGCTGATGATCTGCTCGCTGGCCATCTACGGCGGCACCGGCCACTTCCTGCTCACGCACGCCTTCCGCCACGCGCCAGCGTCGGTGTTGGCACCGTTTCTCTATGTCCAGTTGGTCTGGGCGTCACTGCTCGGCTGGCTGTTCTACGACCAATGGCCGGACGCGCTCTCGATCGCCGGCATGATCACCATCGTCGCGGGCGGCATCGCCGTGGCGCTGGTCGAACGATCCGCCGCCGGTAGAATCGACACCGAAAGGGGTTAGTCATGGACTTCGCATTGCATCTGGCGGCGGAAATCGACCGCAACGTTTCTACGGCACTGGTCGAGGACATCGGCGGCGGCGACCTGACCGCACTCCTGACCCCGGCCGGACACCAATCGACCGGTACCGTGATCAGCCGCGAGGAAGCGACCCTGGCCGGGCAGGCCTGGTTCGATGCCTGCTTCCAGCAACTCGACCCTGCCGCGGAAATCGAATGGGTGGCCAGCGACGGCGAGCGCATCGCCCCTGGCCAGACGCTCTGCGAAATTCGCGCCGACACCCGCGCGCTGCTCACCGCCGAGCGCGCCGCCCTCAACTTCCTCCAGCTTCTGTCGGGTACTGCCACGACCACCCGTCGTTACGTCGACGCCATCGTCGGTACCGGCGCCCGTATCGTCGATACCCGGAAGACGCTGCCCGGACTGCGATTGGCGCAGAAATACGCAGTGCGCTGCGGCGGCGGCACCAACCATCGCCTCGGGCTCTACGACGGCATCCTGATCAAGGAGAACCACATCATCGCTGCGGACGGCATTCCGCAGGCACTCGAACAGGCCCGGCGCCTGGCCAGCGGCGATGTCTTCATCCAGGTCGAGGTGGAAACGCTGGCGCAACTCGCCGAGGCGCTCGATTGCGGCGCCACCATGATCCTGCTCGACAACATGGACCTGGATCAGATGCGCGAGGCCGTCGCCATCAACGCCGCACGCGCGGAACTCGAAGCTTCGGGCGGCGTGCGCCTCGAAACGGTGCGCGCGATCGCCGAAACCGGAGTCAATCGGATATCCATCGGCGGCCTGACCAAGAACGTGCGCGCCATCGACCTGTCGCTGCGCCATACCGAACAATAGTCATGACAATCGCGGTACAATCCGCGCCTCACGCGGAGAGGTGGATGAGCGGTTTAAGTCGCACGCCTGGAAAGCGTGTTTAGGTTTATAGCCTAACGCGGGTTCGAATCCCGCCCTCTCCGCCAGCCACCGATTGACAGGACCGCACAGAAAGCGAGAATGACGACATGCTGTTCATCCTCTACTACATCGTCGCCATCACCGTTCTCGTCTTGCACTTCACCGGCTTCCTTGCCAGGCACAACCTGGAATGGCTGGTGCTGGCGCTGGCCGTAACGGTCTTCCCCGCGGTCATCTACCTCTGACCGTCGGCAAGGGGGCTAGCAAGAGCCTCGCGGCTTTTTGCGCCCCAATGCTTCTTCAGCCACAAAATTTGACAATGTAGGACTTCACCGCCTCGGTGTCGGCGTCCATCACTTCGACGCGCTGGGGCAGATCCTCGATGCCGACGAAGTCGGCGGGCCGCAGCGGGTCGCGGCCGAGCGCTTCCCGGATCGTTTCCGAGAACTTCACCGGCTGTGCGGTCTCCAGCACCACCATCGGCACGCCCGCTTCGCGGTGCTCGCGCGCCACCTTGACGGCGTCGGCGGTGTGGGTGTCGATCATCGTATCGTGGCGCTCCCAGACGTCGCGGATGGTCGCCAGCCGGTCGGCATGCGTACTGCGCCCCGAGACGAAGCCGAACTCCGGCAGGCGCGCCATGAATGGTGTGCCGTTCAGATCGAAACTGCCGCCTGCGTCGACCCTGGTCCACAGTTCGCTCACCACGGCCGCGTCGCGGCCGACCAGGTCGAATACGAAGCGCTCGAAGTTCGACGCCTTGGAGATATCCATCGACGGGCTTGACGTCACGTAGGTCTCGGTGGTCCG
>JAEHDA010000140.1 GCA_016880655.1 Rhodocyclaceae bacterium | reverse complement strand
GGTGCAGCAGCGTGCTCTTGCCCGAACCGCTGGCGCCGACGATGGCGATGCGCTCGCCGGCGCCGATGGCCAGGTCGACACCCAGCAGCACCGGCACGTTCAGGTCGCCCTGGACGAAGGTCTTCTTCAGGCCGACGCAGGCCAGCACGGGCTCATTCATAGCGCAGCGCCTCGGCCGGATTGGTGCGCGACGCCCGCCAGCTCGGATACAGCGTCGCCACCAGCGTCAGCAGGAAGGAAACGACCGTGATGATGCCGACATCGCCCCATTGCAGGTCGGAGGGCAGGTCGGAAATGTAATAAACATCCTTGGCCAGGAACTGGATGCCGAAGACGCGCTCGATGAAGGGCACCACGGTCTCGATGTTGAGCGCCAGCGCCACGCCGCCGACCACCCCGACGCCGAGGCCGACCAGGCCGATCAGCGCACCCTGGACGATGAACACCTGCATGATGCTGGCGGGGCTCGCGCCCAGCGTGCGCAGGATGGCGATGTCGGCCTGCTTGTCGGTGACCGCCATCACCAGCGTCGACACGATGTTGAACGCCGCCACGGCGACGATCAGCAGCAGGATCAGGAACATCATGTTCTTCTCGATCTGCACGGCGCGAAAGAAGTTGGCATGGCTGCGCGTCCAGTCGCTGACGAAGGCGTCGGCATCGATGTAGCGCATCAGCTCGCGGCCGATGCCCGGCGCGGCGAACAGGTCGTCGACCTTGAGGCGCACGCCGGTGACGCGGTCCTCCATGCGGTAGAGCTTCTGCGCGTCGGCGAGATGGATCAGCGCCAGGCCGGAATCGAACTCGAACATGCCGACCTCGAAGATGCCCGTCACCTTGAACTGCTTGATGCGCGGCAGCACCGCCGCCGGCGTGACCAGACCCTGCGGTGCGATCAGCGTCACCTTGTCGCCGATGCCGACGTTGAGCGCACGCGCCAGTTCCATGCCGAGCACGATGTTGAATTCGCCCTCCGCGAGATCATCCAGCTTGCCGATCTTCATGTGCCGAGCGAAGTCGGCCACCTTCTCTTCGGCCCCGGGCAGGATGCCGCGCACCACCGTGCCGCGCACCTGCTGGTCGAGCGAGAGCATGCTCTGCGCCTGCACGTAAGGCGCGGCCGATCGCACGCGCGGGTGCTGCGCGACGGCGTCCACGGTCTGCTGCCAGTTGGCCAGTTCGCCGCCGATGCCCGATACCTGGACGTGCGACACGACGCCGAGGATGCGCGTCCGCAGTTCCTTCTGGAAGCCGTTCATCACCGAGAGCACGACGATCAGCGCCGCCACGCCGAGGCCGATGCCCAGCATGGAAATGAGGGAAATAAAAGAGATGAAATGGTTGCGACGCTTCGCCCGCGTGTAGCGAAGGCCGACCCAGAATTCGTAACGCATGGGGTCGCATGTTAACATGGGCCATGCATCTCACCCTGCTCGTGCCCGGTCTGCTCTGGCCGCGCGAGATCCTGCGCGACACCACGTTCGACCTGCCCCTGCCCGCCCTGTCCCGCCTGCTCGGGCGCGGCCGGCGCACGCCGCTGGCCGGCGAAGAGGCCTGGCTGGCTGGCGCCTTTGGCATCGACACACCGCTGCCAGCCGCCGCCCTGCGCCTGCTCGCCGATGGCGGCAAGCCCGGCAGCGACGAATGGATCTGCCTCGACCCGGTGCATCTGCGCCTGCACGAATGGGCGGTGATTCCGGACGACCCGGCAGCGCTGGCGCTCACCGCCGAGGAGGACGCCGCCCTGCGCGACACCGTGGCGCCGCTGTTCGCCGACCTGGGCGAACTGGTCGCCTCGGCGCCGGGACGCTGGCACCTGCACCTCAACCAACCCACCGCCATCGAAACCCGGCCGCTGTCCGACGCCATCGGTCGGGCCGTCGAGCCGACGCTGCCCGGCGGCCCGCAAGGCGCGGAATGGCGACGCCTGCTGGCGGAAGCGCAACCGCTGCTGCACGCCCACGGCGTCAATCGCGAACGGATCAAGGCCGGGCGCACCACGGTCAACCACCTCTGGCCATGGGGCGGCGGCAGGCTGCCGCAGAACGCATCGCAACCGTTCGACCTGATCTGGACCGATGACCCGGCCCTGAAGGGACTGGGCGCGCTGGCGGGAATCGACGTCGCGCCCCCGCCCGCCCGCTACACCGAAGCGGAGGGACGAGTGCTGGCGAAGCTCGATCAACTCGTCGCCTCGTCGACCGCGTTCGACGCCATGGCCTGGCGCGAGGCACTGGCGAAGCTGGAGAACGACTGGCTGGCGCCAGCGCTGCGTGGTGGCGTACCGCCACGACTGACTTTTGTCGCCAGCGGCCACGACCGCGCGATGGAAGTAACGCTGTCGGCCGCCGATCGCTGGCGCTTCTGGCGCAAGCCGCTCGCGTTGGCGCAACTCGAACCATGACGCGCATCGTCACCCGCCCGGTGCCGACGCGCGCGGCGCTGATGCTCGAACAGTCCGGCGTGCATCCGCTGCTGGCGCGGCTCTTCGCGGCACGCGGCGTCACGCAGATGGCGGAACTCGACACCGGCCTTGCAACGCTGTTGCCGCCCGACGAACTGAAGGGCGCCAACGAGGCAGCCGCGTTGCTGGCCGACGCCATCGCCACGAAGCAGCGCATCCTGATCGTCGCCGACTACGACTGCGACGGCGCCACGGCCTGCGCCGTCGGCCTGCGCGCGCTGCGTTCCTTCGGCGCGATGGTCGACTATCTCGTACCGAACCGCTTCGACACCGGCTACGGTCTCTCGCCGGAAGTCGTGCGGCTTGCCGCGCCGATGCGGCCGGACCTGATCGTCACCGTCGACAACGGCATCGCCAGCGTCGAAGGCGTCGCGGAAGCAAAGCGGCTCGGCATCGCCACGCTGATCACCGACCACCACCTGCCCGGCCCGGAACTGCCCGATGCCGCCGTGATCGTCAATCCCAACCAGCCCGGCTGCCGCTTCCCGAGCAAGGCGCTGGCCGGCGTCGGCGTGATGTTCTACGTCATGCTCGCCCTGCGCGCGGAATTGCGGAAGCGCCGCGCCTTCGCCAACACCCGGGAACCGAACCTGGCCGAACTGCTCGACCTCGTCGCGCTCGGCACGGTCGCCGACGTGGTGCCGCTCGACCGCAACAACCGCGTGCTGGTCGCACAGGGCCTGCAACGGATTCGCGCCGGCCGCATGCAGGCCGGCCTCAAGGCGCTGTTTGCCGTCGCCGGCCGCAACCCCGTGCAGGCAGGCACCTTCGACCTCGGCTTCGCGCTCGGCCCGCGCCTCAACGCCGCCGGTCGGCTGGCCGACATGTCGCTCGGCATCGAAGCGCTGACTACCGACGATCCCGGTCGCGCGCTCAACATCGCCCAGCAGCTCGACGCAATCAACCGCGAGCGACGCGCCATCGAGGCCGACATGCGCGAGGCGGCGAACATCCTGCTCGACGACCTCGATGCCGATAGCCGCGCCAGCGTCGTCCTGTTCGATCCCGACTGGCACCAGGGCGTCATCGGCATCCTGGCCGGCCGCGTCAAGGAGCAACTGCACCGGCCGACTTTCGCCTTCGCGCGCGGCAACACAGGCGAAATCAAGGGTTCCGGCCGTTCGATTCCCGGCCTGCACCTGCGCGACGCGCTCGATCGGGTCGCCAAGCGGCGGCCGAAGTTGCTCAAGCGCTTCGGCGGCCACGCCGCCGCCGCGGGCCTGACGCTGCTCGAAGACGACCTCGCAGAGTTCGAGGCCGAGTTCGAGGCGGTTGCCCGCGAGCTGATCGCGCCCGAGGAATTGCAGCGCACGCTGGTGACCGACGGCGCGCTGGAGGCCGGCTACCGCGGCATCGAGACCGCGCGGCTGCTCG
>JAEHDA010000139.1 GCA_016880655.1 Rhodocyclaceae bacterium | reverse complement strand
TCGCACGGCATCTACGCGCAGAGCCAGGGCGGCAACGGCGCGCGCGGCGGCGACGGCAGCATCGGCCATTCCGCCACCTCAGGCGGCGCGGGGATGATGCCCGGCGAGGTTCAGGTGCTTGCCGACGGCAGCATCTCGACCGCGCTTGCCAAGTCCAGCGGCATCATCGCGGTCAGCGCCGGCGGCATCGGTGGCGCGGGCGGCGACGGCGGCGCCTGGCGCCATGGCCAGAAGGGCGGTACCGGCGGCACCGGCGGTACGGTGATCGTCGGCGGCAATGCCGAAATCACCACCCTCGGCGACTATTCGACCGGGATCATTGCCTTGAGCGTCGGCGGCAACGGCGGCACGGGCGGCAGTGGCAGCGGCGCGATGCCGGGCGGCGGCGGCGGTTTTGGCGGCAAGGGCGGCGAGGTCCGGGTCGACGGCGGCTGGCAGATCACCACCGGCGGCAACTACGCCTACGGCATCTGGGCCAAGAGCCTCGGCGGCAACGCCGGCAGCGGCGGCAGCGGCGGCTGGCTGTTCGGCGATCCGGGCACCGGCGGCACGGCCACCGACGGCGGCAAGGTCACCTTGCGCAGCGGTGGCGCGGTCGAGACATGGGGCAAGTTCTCCTATGGCCTGTATGGGCAGAGCGTGGGCGGCTTCGGCGGCGCCGGCGGCACCAGTTGGGGGCTGTTCTGGTCGTTCGGCGGCGACGGCAACAGCGGCGGCAGCGGCGGCGAGGTCAACCTGACCAACACCGCGGACGGCAGCGTCACGACCCATGAATATCGCAGCCACGCCATCTACGCGCAAAGCATCGGCGGCGGCGGCGGCGGCGGCGGCGGCGAGTTCGCGCTGGTCGCCAGCCTCGGCGGCGAAGGCGCGTCGGGCGGCAACGGCGGCACGGTGACGGTAACCAATGCCGGCAGCGTGGAAACCCGCGGCCAGTACGCACACGGCATCTTCGCGCAGAGCGTCGGCGGCGGCGGCGGCGATGGCGGCAACGCCACCAGCCTGGTCGGCATCGGCGGCGATGGCAGCCAGACCAGCGACGGCGGCGACGTCGTCGTGGCCAACACCGGCAGCGCCGATACCTACGAAATCAATTCGCACGCCATTTTTGCGCAGAGCATCGGCGGCGGTGGTGGCGATGGCGGCCGCTCGGTCGGCCTGGTGACCATCGGCGGCGACGGCGGCGCCGGCGGCGATGCCGGTACCGTCACGGTGACCAACGACGGCAGCCTGCATACCCGCAAGGAACAGTCGCACGGGATCTTCGCGCAGAGCGTGGGCGGCGGCGGCGGCTCGGGTGGCGGCGCGGTCAGCGTCGGCAACGGCGTCACGGTCGCGATCGGCGGCGACGGCGGCACCGGCGGCATCGGCAAGGCCGTCATTGTCGACGGCGGCGCGGCGAGCAGCATCGTCACGGAAGGCGATCGTTCCTATGGCATCTTCGCCCAGAGCATCGGCGGCGGCGGCGGCACCGGCGGCTTCGCCATCGCCGGCAGCCTGGCCGGCAGCGGCACCAGCTTCAACCTCGCCGTCGGCGGCAACGGCGGCAGCGGCAACCACGGCGGCACGGCCACCGTAAACGGCAGCGGCATGATCACGACCACTGGCGACGATGCCCACGCGATCCTGGCGCAGAGCGTCGGCGGCAGCGGCGGCACCGGCGGCTTCAGCGTCACGGCCAGCGTGCTTGGCGGCGCGGGAGTGAACCTGAGCATCGGCGGCGACGGCGGGACCGGCAGCTACGCCGAGGCCGTCAAGGTCGGCAGCGAGGCCGCCGGCATCGGCGGCACCATCACCACCTGGGGCGACCGCGCACATGGCATCCTCGCGCAGAGCATCGGCGGCGGCGGTGGCGACGGCGGCACCAGCATTTCCGGCAACCTGGGCGCCCCGGCCTCGATTCCCCTGAGCTTTGGCGGCGACGCCGGTTCGGGCGGCCTTGGCGGAACGGTCGACGTCTACGCCGACGGCGCGATCGTCACCCATGGCAGGCAGAGCCACGGCATCCTGGCGCAAAGCATCGGCGGCGGCGGCGGCACGGGCGGCCTGAGCATTTCGGGCGGCGTCACCGCCTTCGGCGGCCTGTCGCTCTCCATGGGCGGCGACGGCGGCAGCGGCAACACCGCGAATACCGTCCGGGTATTCAACCGCGGCAGCATCGAGACCTGGAACGAATACTCCTACGGCATCATTGCCCAGAGCATCGGCGGCGGCGGCGGCGCGGGCGGCACCAGCGGCGCGGTGATGGCCAACTTCAGCAGCCTGATCCCGATCCCCGACCAGTATCCGACCGGCAGCGTCAACATCGCGATCAGCCTGGGCGGCGACGGCGGCACGGGCGGCGCGGCGGGCAAGGCGGAAGTCGACAACCGCGGCATGGTCAGGACGCACCAGGACTACGCCTACGGCATCCTGGCGCAGAGCATCGGCGGCGGCGGCGGCGACGGCGGCAAGAGCATCGCCGCGACGGCCAACATTTCCATGCCCAGCGAAAGCACGGAACAACTCGAGGTCAAGGTCGATTTCCCGATCGCCATCGGCGGTTCGGGCGGCAGCGGCAATGTCGGCAACGAAGTGCTGGTGACCAACCGCAACCTGGTCGACACCTCCGGCCTCGGCGCGCACGGCATCTTCGCACAGAGCATCGGCGGCGGCGGCGGTTCCGGCGGCGACGCGCGCTCGATGATCCTGAGCATCGATCCTTCCAACTGGAACGACTCGCAGTCGCCCTCCGACCTGGCCAGCATCAGCGTCAGCGCCACGGTGAGCGTCGGCGGCAAGGGCGGTACCGGCGCGGATGCGGGCACGGTGCGCGTCGACAACACAGGCAACATCGTCACGCGCGGCGCCGACGCCTTCGGCATCTTCGCGCAGAGCATCGGCGGCGGCGGCGGCACGGGCGGCAACGGCTACCACGGCCTCGACTGGCAGGACTTCGGCGTGCCCGAAGAATACGAACAGTTCCTGGACCTGCTGCCGGTGCAGGACGAGGGCCAGGTGCACATCACGGTCGGCGGCGGCGTCGACAGCAACGGCCAGGCCAGCGCCGGCGACGGCAAGCTGGTGCGGGTGGACAACACCGGCAGCATCTCCACCACCGGCGCGGGCGCCATCGCGGTGCTTGCGCAAAGCATCGGCGGCGGCGGCGGCATCGGCGGCATCGGCGCGATCGGCGATTCCGAAGACAGCCAGGTCAGCGTCGGCGGCAGCGGCGGCGCCGCGGGCCGCGGCGGAGCGGTGACCGTCGTCATCGACGGCGACATCGACACGCAGGGCGTCGTCGCGCACGGCATCTTCGCGCAGAGCATCGGCGGTGGCGGCGGCTACGCCGGCAACGTCGACCTGGGCGTCGCCGAGTTCGGCCAGGCGTTCGCCTTGGGCGGCAGCGGCGGCAATGCCGGCGACGGCGGTCCGGTGAGCGTTACCAACATCGGCAACATCACCACCCGCGGCGCGGGTGCGATCGGCATCTTCGCGCAGAGCATCGGCGGTGGCGGCGGCGTGCGCGGCGAAGTGGGCGCAGGCATCGGCCTGGCCGGCAGCGCCGGCGGCACCGGTTCGGGCGGCGCGGTGAGCGTCGGCCAGCAGGGCGACATCCGCACCTACGGGCGCGCGGCGCACGGCATCGTCGCGCAGAGCAACGGCGGCATCAGCGGCGGCACCTACGTCGGCCTGGCCGGTGCGGTCTCGGTCGAAAGCACGGGCGACATCGCCATCGCCGGCGCGGACGCGCACGGCATCGTCGCCCAGAGCCTCGGCTCTGCCGGCAACGGCAACGTCTCCGTCACCGTGCTGTCTGGCAGCGTCGTCGGCGGCAGTGGCACCGGCGTGGGCATCAACGTGCTGGACGGCGCCGCCAACACCCTCACCAATCGCGGCAGCGTGGGCGCCTTGAGCGGCCGCGCCGTCATCGGCGGCAGTGGCGCCGATCGGATCGACAACTACGGAACCATCGTCGGCAACATCGACCTGGGCGCCGGCGGCAATGCCATCAGCAACTTCGCCACCGGGCAGATCGATCCCCTCGCAACGATCGCCGTCGGAGCCGGACGGCCGCTCGACAACGCCGGCACGCTGTCGCCGGGTGGCGCCGGCCAGGCCCAGACCACGGCATTGACCGGTAATCTGCTCCAGAGCGGCGGCGGCGTGCTGGCGCTGGACGTGAGCCTGGCCGGCCTCGCCAGCGACCGCGTGAACGTGGCGGGCAACGCCCAGGTGGCCGGCGGCCTGCGCATCAACCCGATCGATACCGGCTACGTGCGGACCACCACGCAGCGCAGCGTGGTGCTGGTGGCCAGCGACGGCGTGGCCGACAACGGCCTGCGCCTGATCGCGCCGGCCACGTCCGTGGTGCGCTACGAGCTGAGCTTCCCGAGCGCCAACGAAGTTGCGGTGAGCACCAGCGTCGACTTCGCGCCCGCCACATTGGGCGCGAATGCGCGGCGCATCGGCGCGCACGTGAACGCCATTCAGGCGGCGGGCGGTTCGGCAAGTTTCGCCCCGATCGCCACCAGCCTGATCAACCAGTCCGACGACGCGAGCCTCACGCGGGCCTACGAGAAGCTGGGTCCGGGCGCCATCGGCAGCGCCGCCAACCTGTCGACGACCGCGAGCCTGGAGTTCAACGACGCCATGCACAGTTGCCGGCAGCGCGACGGCGAGCAACGCTTCGTCCGCGAAGGAGAATGCGGTTGGATGCGCGTAGGCAGGAGCACGCGGGACCAGGAGCGGACCGAGCTGAATTCCGGCTACAAGCTGGATACGAACACGGTTGCCGGCGGCGCGCAGCGGGAACTGGCAGCGGATACGCATCTTGGCTTCGGCCTTTCCTACCAGCGTTCCGACCTCGATTCCATCTTCTCGGATGTGAAAGGCGACCGCTACGAAGCCGGCCTGATCCTGAAGCGCCGCTACGACGCAACCCGGATCTCGGGCTCGCTGAGCGCGGCATACGGCCGCTACGACAGCCGCCGCCTGGTCGACCTGGCCACGCCGGGATTGCGCGCCACGGCCAAGCAGGAACTATGGGCCGTCTCGCTGCACGGCAGGATTAGCCATGACCTGCTGGCGCAGGACGATTCCTACCTCCGTCCCATGCTGGGCCTCGGCATCGCCAATGTCACCCGCGACGGCTTCAACGAATCGGGAGCGGGCGGCGCCAACCTGCGCGTCGCGAAGGAGCGCGATACCTTCGTGTCGCTGCATCCCGCCCTCGAATTCGGCGGCGAACGCAAACTGGCCGACGGCGCGCTGCTGCGCAAGTACCTCCGGATCGGCGTGACGCACTTCCTGACCCACAACGACAGGGAAGTCACCGCCAGCATGGAAGGCGCACCCGCCGGCGTCGAACCCTTCACCGTCGTCACCCAGGCCGACCGCACCTACGCCGATATCGCCATCGGCGCGGACGTCCTGAAGCAGAAGGGAGCGGCAGTGCGCTTCGAGTACAACGGCCAGTTCTCCCGGAACAGCGCCGCGAACGCCGTATGGGCGAAGTTCTCGATGCCGTTCTGATCGCGGTGGATCAATGCCGTCTTTCGGTTGGCCGCGATCATCCCGATTTCGGGTTTCTTGATTTTCGTTCCCCTCGTGGCTAACATCGCCCCGCGCAGCCAGATTGGGCTCGCCTCACTTATCGAGGTTTGGATGTTGGAGATTGCAGTCGTCCGATAACCCGATCCCCGCGCCAGCGGGTGATTCAGGTTATCGCGATCACAAACGCAAGGCAGGCCACCTGCGGGTGGCTTGCCGTTTCTGTTCGTTCAGATGACTGCCAATGGATTTCCAACATGACTACATCCAAGCCGAAGCACCCGCTTCTTCCTGCGCCTGCCAATGATGTCCGCCTCGATGGCTTTGCTCCGCCTGACAGGTCTTTCGATCCTGGCGAGTCCATCGCCAGGGTGACTGCGGTTGATCGCGACCAGTACCTCATCAGGAACGCGGAGAGTGAAGTACCCGCGAAGCTGACGGGCCGGGCCGTCTACGCCAGCGAATCCCCCGCCGATCTACCCTGCGTTGGCGACTGGGTCCGCGTGAAGTATCACGACTCGGGCACGCACGCGAGCATCCTCGATGTGCTGCCGCGACAGTCGTTTCTGAGACGGAAAAGGCCCGGCGACCCCGTCGAGTTCCAGATGATCGCCGCCAATATCGATGTGGCCTTCATTGTTCAGTCCTGCCACTTTGATTTCAATGTGCGCAGGCTCGAGCGCTATCTCGTGATGGCCAGCGATGGGCATATCGAGCCCGTCGTACTGCTGACCAAGACCGACCTGGTCAGCCCGGCGGCACTGGAGCAATTGGTCTCGCAGATTCGCCATGCCGGCATCGGCGCCAGAATCATCACGCTGAGCAATGTCAGTGGAATGGGCGTTGAGCAGCTCCGCGAGCTGATCCAGCCCGGCAAGACCTACTGCCTGCTTGGATCATCCGGCGTCGGCAAGACGACACTCGTCAATCGTCTGGTTGGCGACTCGGACCTGGCAACAGGCGCAGTCAGCCACTCCGGGGAAGGCCGGCATATAACCACGCGGCGTCAGCTCATTGTGCTTGAGGACGGCGGGCTGTTGATCGACATGCCCGGCATGCGCGAGTTGGGGATGCTCGGCGTCAGCGATGGAATCGACGACAGTTTTGCCGATGTCCAGGCGTATTCAACGAACTGTCGCTTCGCCGACTGCACGCACACCGGCGAGCCGGGCTGTGCCATTCAGAGCGCCATCGCGCAAGGCGAACTGGATCCGGCGCATTTTCAGAACTACCTGAAGCTCAAGAAGGAATCGGCGTTTCACGACATGTCGCATCTGGAAAAGCGCAAGAAGGACCGGGCGTTTGGAAAGCTCGTGCACTCCGTCACCAAGTCCAGGGGGAAACGGAACGAGTACTAGGGCGCTGGCCAGTGTCCGTTATTCGTATTGATGAATTCTTGCTTTGGCCACGCTGCCGCCACTCCGGTAGTCGTTCCTGAATGGCCGCTCAGACCTGGGTCATGTCGTCGGCCATTGTCGTCGGTCGGCTAATCGCTGGTGTCAGTCAGCAATGCGCTGGATAGCTGCCCATCAGCATCATCGAGCGATGAATGTCAGCTTCTCGTTTCGGTGAACGCGTACTCCGTGCCCGTTGCTGCCCTTCGATTCAAGCAAAGCGGTCGTTCAACGATGTTGGATCTGGACACCGTAAGCAGCGGCCCTTAGCGGAGGAAGTTCTCGGAGATCCACGCGGCAGCCTTTTCAGCGAACGCCTGCATCAACTGAGTACGTGAAACGCCTAATCGCTTCACCGTTTAGGGAAAGAGTCATGCTATGAGAACCTGAGGGATCCCCATTCTCGACAGTCCATGACGCGTGCCCAAGAACATTCGATCCAGCCTCAATTTCTCCTTCGATCACTATCGTTCTGCCGTCCTCAGATATCGAGAGCGTCTCGATGCCGGTTGGCTTCGCAACGTGTTCCATCGAAACAGGAAACTCGTAGACCTCTCGAAATTTCACTCTGCCACGGGTTGGTTTGACCGTGGCGACCCACCCATAGGCATCACCGGGGCGGAATGAGGTTGCCGTGACGACTTCGTATCGGTCCTCTGTGATCCTAATGTACTTACCAAACACAATCCCTTCGATCTTGGGTACTGGCTTGGCGCACCCAAACACTGCCGACATCAATGCTAGAACGATGGCGAAGAGGGTTGCTCGCATGTGTCGGTAACGAAGGTTTGGATGAACTTCACTTAGCGGTGAATTGTGCTGTGAACTCGATGGAATCACAAGACTACGGGTGTCTGCTATTTGGCCAGTATCACAATCGGCCGCTCCTGGCCGGCAGGGCGCATACGGAGTGATGCCAGATAGCAGCCATACGGCTTCACGTTGATGCGCGCGTGAAACGGACCGCCGGTGCGCGAGATGGATCAAGCAATTCTTCGCGCACGCCCATCATTCATCGCTCTATACGCACTCCTTGCATGGGCTGTCCGCCACGCGCAAGCTTGTCAGCCCCGATCGCACAGAAAACAGGCTGTGCAATGATGGCCGTGGGGCGCGGAGTGGGTGGCGGTGTGAGGGTACCGTTGCTTGGCGGCGCCTTTCCCTGCATTATTTGCCGCGCCATGCTCACCCTGCCCAACCTCATCACCATTGCCCGAGTGCTGCTCATTCCGGTGGTGGCCTTCCTGCTGCTCGACCACGATTACAGGCTGGCGTTCGCAGTATTCCTGGTGGCGGCGGTGGGGGACTGGGTGGACGGCTTTCTGGCGCGGCGGCTGAACCAGATGTCGCAACTGGGCGCCGTGCTCGATCCAGTCGCCGACAAGATGACGATGATGATCGTCGCCATCCTGATGTCGGCGCAGGGCATGCTGCCGATCTGGCTAGCGGTTGTGATCGTGCTGCGCGACGCCGTCATCGTCGCCGGCGCCATCGCCTACCGGTTCGTCGTCGGCCATATCGAGATGGCGCCGACGCGGCTCTCCAAGGCCAACACCTTCCTCGAATTCGGCGTGCTGACGCTGGTGATGGCGCAGGCCGGGCAACTCGTAAATGCCGAAGCCTGGCTCATGCTCCTCTTCATCCTGCTCTTCGCCTCGGTGCTGGTCTCCGGCGCGCATTACGTCTGGGTCTGGCGCAGGAAGGCGATCGAGAACGGACGGAGCAACTGAGCACCAGAAAAGTCAGTCTTTGCACCGCGGGGACAAAGCAGATAGGGCGTCTGGATGGCTGCTTTGTCTGGCAGCAGGCGTTAGCTTGAGGTCGAGTGTGTGACTTCGTTTGATCAGGACGCCGCCGTCGAATGTGATGAACGGTTGAACGGCAGGTGACCGACGCATTGCCGACCGATGCCAACTGCCGGTTAGACGTCGGCATAGGCCGAGGTTCGGCCGTCTCAGCCGCCCAGGGCGAACATCCGCTTAGGGTCGCCTCCCGCCTTTCCCGGAAAAGTCAGCCGTGGCGATACGCCACCTGGGCGGGTTTCGGCGGGCCGAGGTGGCGGTGCGGGTGTCGCCCGTCGCATACAGCGCTCCGCCGGCCAGTACGGTGGCATGATGAAGGCGGCGGGCGTTGCGCCCCGGGGCGCGGCGCCATCGATCCACCCAGGCCCAGGAGGGAATTGACATGCGCACTATTCACGGACGCGGACTCGGCTGGCATCGGGATCTTCCCGACATGCGCGACCACACCAGGTCGAGCGACGAGGTGGCGAGGATACTGGCCAAGTCGGCGCCGCTGAAGAAGGCGGCGAAGGCCCTGCCGGCGAGCATCGACCTGCGCGAGTACTGCTCGCCGGTGGAGGATCAGGGCAGCCTGGGCTCGTGCACGGCGAACGCCGGGGTCGGCATGCTCGAGTATTTCGAGCGCCGCGCCTTCGGCAAGCACCTCGATGCCTCGCGCCTGTTCCTGTACAAGGTGACGCGCCAGCTGCTCGGGCTGGCCGGTGACGACGGCGCGTACCTGCGCGATACGATGAAGGCGATGGTGCTGTTCGGCATTCCGCCCGAGAAATACTGGCCCTACGATGCGGCGCGCTTCAACGACGAGCCGACCGCGTTCTGCTACTCCTACGCGCAGAGCTATCAGGCCATCGACTATTACCGGCTCGACCCGCCCAACACGTCCGCCTCGACCGTGCTGGCCGGCATCAAGACCAACCTGGCCGCGCACCTGCCGGCGATGTTCGGCTTTTCGGTCTACAGCTCGATCCCGCCGAGCGGCGACGGCAAGGGCGAGATTCCCTATCCGTCGTCCGGCGACACGCTGGAAGGCGGACACGCGGTGCTGGCCGTCGGCTACGACGACCAGAAGAAGATCGGCAACAGGAAGGGCGCGCTGCTGATCCGCAACTCCTGGGGCACCGGGTGGGGTAACCGCGGCTACGGCTGGCTGCCGTACGCGTATGTCGAGAACGGCCTGGCCGACGACTTCTGGACCATGGTCAAGGCCGAGTTCGTGGACAGCGACCTGTTCAAGGGCTGAGCGAAGCGGCGCGGCTGGCTATTGCGCCGGATCGCGAGCGATCCTCATGACTTGAAGCACCCGCTCCTCGCGCAGAATGCGGCGCTGTTCCAGAACACCGAGTTCCATTGCAGCGGGTTGAACGATCGGTCGCGGTTGTAGAAGATCGCGCCGTGGTCCGGCAGCTCCCACCCGTAGAGGCGCACGCCGTTGCGCGGGAGCAGTTGAGCCGAGTGGGGTTCGCCGAACGAAGCGGTGATGTGGTCGAGGGCGTCGCCATGTGCCCACCAGGGAATGTTGAACGCTGCGGCGGCTAGCTGGCCCTTGGCGAAAAAGAACGAGATGAACATGGTCGGCACGCCATTGTTGGACAATACATCCATGGCGCAGACGCGGTCGCCCAGGCCATGGCTGCTGTCGGCGTAGCAACGGATCGATAGTTTGGGGAATCGCTCCCGCAGCGTCTGCTCGGTCCATGACCCTGACAGTTCGTCATAGCGCAGCGAAATGGCCGGACGGTCCTCGCTGAGGTAGAGGCGATATTCCTTCGCCTCTCCTTCATTCGAACGAAGGAACCAGACCGCGAGTACCACGACGAGCAGGCCGATCACGACAAGGCGCGTCCGGTTTCGTTCGGGCCGAGGTTTGTTGGTTGATGAGCGATTCATGTCGGGCCGGCTCCGCGGTCAATAAAGTGTCAATGGCATGCGTCGTTTCCATGTAGCACTATGACATAATCCACGCCATTTTCCCTCATGACAAAGTGGCAATAATGCACATGGACAACATCCAGCCTCTGATCGAAAACGTAGAGAAGGTGATCGTCGGCAAACGGCCGGTCATCGAACTGGCGGTGATCGCCATGTTGTGTCGCGGCCACGTGCTGCTGGAGGACGTGCCGGGTACGGGCAAAACGATGCTGGCGCGGGCACTGGCGCGTTCGGTGGCGGCGGACATGAAGCGGCTGCAATGCACGCCGGACCTGCTGCCGTCGGACATCACGGGCGTGCCGATCTACAACCAGAAGACCACCGACTTCGAGTTCCGCCCCGGCCCGGTGTTCACCAACCTGCTGCTGGCCGACGAGATCAATCGCGCCACGCCGCGCGCGCAGTCGGCGCTGCTGGAGTGCATGGAGGAGTTCCACGTCAGCGTCGATGGCGTGACGCACGGCCTGCCGGCGCTGTTCATGGTGCTGGCGACGCAGAACCCGGTCGACATGGCCGGCACCCATCCGCTGCCCGAGGCGCAGCTTGACCGCTTCTTCGTCCGCCTGAGCGTCGGCTATCCGAGCGTCGCAGAGGAAGTCCGCATCCTCGCTGCGCAGGCGCAGGCTCACCCGATCGAGTCCCTGCAGCCGGTGATGACGGAGGCGAGCATTCTTGCCGCGCGCGACGCGGTCAAGGCAGTGCATGTCAGCCCCGACGTCGCCGAGTACATCGCCCGCATCACGGCCGCGACGCGGCAGCACGCCGAGCTGCGCCTCGGCGCCAGCCCGCGCGGCACGCTGGCGCTTGCGCGTGGAGCGCAGGGCCTGGCCTGGCTGCGCGACCGGCCGTTCGTGACGCCCGACCTGGTCAAGACCATGGCCGGGCCGGTGCTGGAACACCGCCTGATCGTGCGACCGCAGGCGGCGGCGGTGGGCCGCACCGCGCACGAGATCCTGGCGGAGGTCCTCGACAAGGTCGCACCGCCGGTCTGAGCGTAGCGACGATGCAGCGCCTGCGCGACTGGGCCCGTGCCCACTTCAACCTGCTGGTCCTGGTCGGCCTGACCTTCGTCACCTACGTGGCGGCGGTCAATCGCGTCCAGGCGCTGCCGTGGGCGATCGCCGCGCTGCTGACCGCGACGCTGGTCACGGGCGTGGTCTGGCCGCGCTGGCTGGTGCGGCACCTGTCGGTGGTGCGCTCGGGGCCGGACCGTGCCGAGGAAGGCGAGACCATCGTCTTCCAGGTCGAAGTCGAGAACCGCGGCTGGCTGCCGCGCTTCATGGTCGAGCTGGTCGACCGGCTGCCCTTCGTCGGCGCCGCGACGGGCGAGACGAGCAGCGACGACAAGCTGCTGGGCGTCATCTCCTACGTCCCCGGCGCGGGGCGCCGCCGCTTCGAGATGCCGCTGGTGTGCGAGAAGCGCGGCTTCTACCGGCTTGGTCCGGTCGGCCTGGCGTCGAGCTTTCCGCTCGGCCTGGTCGAGGCGAAGCGGCGGCGCAACGACGGCGTGCAGACGCTGACCATCTATCCCGACGTGTTCGCCATCGTCAACCTGCCGCTGCGCGGCGCGCCCAGCCAGATCCATCGTGGTGGCTACCTGCTGCCCGAGGGTTCCGGAGCTGCCGAGTTCTCCGGCCTGCGCGAATACCGCCGCGGCGACAATCCACGCCATATCCACTGGCCGACGACGGCGCGCCTGAACGAGCTGATGGTGAAGGAGTTCGAACCGCTGGCGTCGGCCTGCCTGCACATTGTGCTCGACCTCGATGGCGCGGCCAACGTCGGCGCCGGGCGTCACGCGACCTTCGAATACGCGCTGCGCATCGCCGGCTCGATCGCCCGCTACGCGACGCTGAACGGGCTGCGCGTGCGCATGAGCGGCGAGGGCGCGCATCCGCTCGCCATCCCGGCCGGCAGCGGCGAACTCCAGTACCGCGCCATCCTCGACGAACTGGCCGTCGCCGACTCCGACGGCGCCGTGCCCTACGCCTACGTGTTGAGTCGTGTCGCGGCGCAAACCCAGCCGGGCGAGACGGTGGTCGTCTTCCTTTCCGGACCGCCCAAGCGCACCGACGATCTGCTCCAGTCGCTGGCGCTGCTGCGGGCGCGGCGGGCGCACCTGTATGCCGTGCTGTTCGATCGCGACAGCTTTGCGGCGCCCGCCGCAAAAGTCAGCCATGGCGACACGCCGGCTGCGACGGCACTCCATGGCGGCCTGCTCGATCTCGGCGCCCACTGCGTTGCCGTGCGCAACGGCGACGACCTGGTCAGGTTGTTCAACCCATGAGCCCGCCGCTCACCTACGGTCCGGCCTATCTTGGCCTCTATGTCTCGCTGGTGCTGGGCATGGCCTGCAACGCCTTCCTCGACATCCGCTATGGCAGCTTCGGTTTCGAGGCGTTGCTCTGGGCCGGCGTGTTCGCCTACACGCTGCGCGTCGGCTGGAAGCAGAACGGTCGCGTCGACGAGAGCGGCCAGTCGCAGATGAAGGTGGTGCTGCTGATCGGTGCGGTGGCGTCGGTGATCATCTTCATTCCGATGTGGGGCTTTCCACGCGCCGGCCTGTACATCCTCGGCATCCTGCAGGCGGGCATGAACTGCGTCACCACCACGCGCCGCAACCTGCACTTCGGCCTGCTCGTCTCGCTGATCATGGTCATGTTCGCCGCGACGCATGGTCGCGCCGACTGGACCATGCTGTTCTACCTGCTGCCTTATGTCGTCGCCGTCGTGTTCACGCTGGTGTCGGAACAGATCAGCCGCCGCGCCCAGGAGGTGCGCCGCGAAGGACTCGGGCTGGCGGGCGCGGGCGGGCAGGGCGCCGCGATCGCCGCCGCCACGGCGACCATCCTGTTGTTCGGCGGGCTCCTGTACGCGGCCACGCCGCAACTGACCTGGCCCCAGCTGTTCTGGAAGTACGGGCAGCCCGGCAGGATCGGCCATGTCACCGGCACCGTCGGTGACGGTCAGGGCGGCGCAGGTTCCGGGCAGGCCGCATCGGGCGGCGGAACGGGCAGCAGCGATGGCCAATCGTCGAGCAGCGGCTGGCCGACGCCGGCGCAGATGCGTGAAGCCGCCAAGCGCGCAGGCATGCCCGGATGGCAGTCGTCGGCGATCACGACTCTCGCCGATGCCGTCGAGGCGCTCGACGGTGTGATGCGGCCGATAGGCCTGGAACTCGACAAGCTGTGGAACGACTTCAAGGAATGGCTGAAGCAGCATCGGGCGGAACTCATGCAGGCGCTGCTGGCCCTGATCATCATCGCGCTGCTGGTTG